>JAKLIV010000084.1 GCA_022709405.1 Spirochaetota bacterium | reverse complement strand
GGAAATGCCCGGGCTCGATCACGCCTGCGTGGATGGGTCCCACCGCAACCTCGTGCACCTCCTCCCCCTGCATGGTGAAAAAAGGATACCGCTCCATCGTGCTTTCCCGATTCGCCCGTTCATGGCCGAAACGCACTCCCTTGAGCCAGGGATGGCCTTCAGGCATGATCCCCGTGTCCTCGTAAAGCTCCCGCTCGAAAATATGGAACTGCGGAACCTCCGGGGTGATTGACGGGTATCTCCGGTGATTTTCGACCAGCGCGGAGGCCAGGTACAGGCGGCTGGCCTCGTCATCGGCCAGCACCGCGTACACTGCGGTCCTGTAACCGCGCGGCATGCCGAAGAATGAGATCACGCGCGCCCCGTCCCGGCAGGTCCTTATGATCTGCGCGCGGAGCTCCTCCATGGCCATCTCCGGTATCTCTTTAATCCGCACCGGCCTGTTGTTTTTCGTGTTTATCCATTTCATAATCGACACATCCTCGGTATTATAGCATGGCCGCGGCCTTATGCAGAAGCTCCTCGACAAATCCGGGCAACGACACTCCCATGACCAGCAGGAGCGCGATAAAAACCCACTGCGGCAGATACGAAAACAGCCCTCCGCGGGGTTCACCCGCCGCCTCAACAGCTGCGCCGAAGCTCATTCGGAGCACGGCCTTTCCGATCCCGGCCATATTTATCGTGAGGAGCAGCAGGAAAAGAATCAACTGCGCTATCATGCCGGTATCGATCATTGACTTGGCGGCCAGGAACTCGCTCAGGAATATCGGGAACGGCGGGATTCCGACGATGCCGGCGAAGCAGAGCATCCAGAGCCATCCCGTGGCCGGATCGGACCTGAGTAGGCCGCGGACGTCGTCGATGTTCTTCGACCTGAAGCGGTGAAGAATGTTTCCCGAGGTGAGGAAGAAAGCGGCCTTGGTAATCGAGTGTGCGGCCAGGTGAAGCATGGCGGCGAACATCCCCGCGCCCCCGACCCCCAGGCATATCGCGATGATACCCATGTTCTCTATCGAGGAGTACGCCAGCATGCGCTTGTAATTCTTGATGCTTATGATATACACGGCAGACACGAAAATCGATATGAATCCGATCGCCAGGAGAAGGTTCTCGGCGTACCATTTCATCCCGGCCAGGGTCATGAGCCTGTTGACCCGGACTATTCCCATGAGCGCCGCGTTGAGGAGAGTACCGGAAAGAAGCGCCGAGACGGGCGACGGGGATTCTGAATGCGCGTCCGGGAGCCATGCATGCATCGGGGCGAAACCGACCTTGGTGCCGAAACCGGCAAGCATTATCGGAAAAGAAAGCTTCAGCCAGAACGGGCTTATATTCTTCGCCCCGGCGTACAGGTCGTCGAAAAAAAGCGAATCGGAATGGTTCAGGCCCATTGAAAGAATGATCATTCCCACGAAAGCTATGGCGATACCGATGGAACAGATGAACAGGTATTTCCAGGTGGCCTCCAGCGAGGCGTCGGAATGGCTGAAGTAAATCAGGTATGAGCTCGAAAGCGTCGTGGCCTCGATGAAGACCCACATGAGCGCGAGGTGCGTCGATAAAATGACCCCGGTCATTGATGCGATGAAAATCAGCAGATTGGCGGTGAACAGCGCGTGACTCTTTGCCGGGGCTTCGTTCTTTTTAAGGTAATCAATATTGAAAACGGCCACGCCGCAGAAGACCGCGGCCAGCACCAGCAGAAAAAGAATGTTCAGGTCATCGACCCGGAAATACGGAGTGAATGCGGCATGGGACCGGTACAGGGCCACGGCGACCGCCATGAAGACCGCGGCGTAGGCCGACGTCATGATAATATTCAGGGTCCTGTTCCGCATCACCAGGGCGAGAACGGCGAGTATCACGGGGAGAAAGAGCAATGTTTCAATCATGGGTTCAATCCTTTAGTTTAGCAAGCGAGTCGATATGGGTGTCCGAATACGAATCCTGCACCTTGTTGATGAATAGGCCGAGCAGGTAGACCGCAATGAAAATGTCGAGAAGCACCCCCAGCGCGACTATGAACGGCATCTCGCGCGCGATGGAAAGCGCCAGCAGGAATATCCCGTTCTCCATCATCATGTATCCCATCACGTGGGTGATGATCTTCTTGCGGGAGATGATGATGAAAAGCCCGGTCACTATCGTTGATATGGATATTCCGAAATAAAACGGCCGCATGTTGCTCACCGTTCCGGCCGCCCAGTATGAGATGTAAAAACCGACGGCGAAGATCGCCGTGGTTATCGCGAGGGACGAGTAATTGGTCACCGACGGCTCCACCTCACGGTATATGCCGTTTTTGCGTATCACGTACATCAGGAACATCGGTATCGCGATCGCCTTCACCGCGAGCGTCTCGAACGACAGAAAGATGAGGTTTCCCGGATTCGTGGTCCCGTAATCTAAAAGCACAAGAAAAAACAGGATCGCCCCCTGGGCCGCGATGGCCTTGACGTAGCTTTCCAGACGGCTCGTGACAGAAACGTACAGCATGGTGAGACCGAACAGGATGATCGCTATCTGTATCATTGTATGCCCCCGGAAATGAAGAGAACGACGGTCGACAGTATTACCACTGATATCGCCGTCATGAAAAGAAGAAACTGCGGCACATGGGTCATCCTCAGCCGCGCCATTACGGACTCGACCGTGCCGATAACGACCGCGAGCGCGGCCTCGACCGCAACGAATAATCCCAGGGAGGCCCAGAATGGAATCCCCGATGGGATGAACAGGTTCGCGATGAGTGCGCCGATGATTATCATTTTCATCCCGGCCGCGTACATGATCATGCCCATGTCGGGACCCGAATTGTCGAGGACCATCACCTCGTGTATCATGGTCAGCTCCAGGTGCGTGTTCGGATCGTCGACCGGAACGCGGCACCCCTCGGCGAGAAGCATTATGAACAGCGCGATAAAGCCGAGCGGAAGCACGAGAACCGCCGGCCCGCCGCTTCTTGCGATCACGAACAGGCGCTCGAAGGTCATGCCGCCGGATATGATCCCCAGCGAGCCGATGATCATGAAAAATGCCGGCTCCACCAGCGCGGAAAACGCCGCCTCCCTGCTCGCCCCCATTCCCTCGAAGCTCGACCCGGTGTCAAGAGCGCCGATGATCGTGAGGAACTTCCCGATGCCGAGAAGGTACGCGAATAGTATGAAATCCGCCTCAAAAGAAAGCGCCGATCTTCCGCCTGCGAGTGGAACGACGAGCCCGGCCGCAATGACCGACGCGAATGTCGCCGACGGGGCGATGCGGAAAACGAAAGATGACGTCGTGCTGATCACCTCGCCTTTCTTCATCAGTTTGACAAAATCCCGCAGCGGCTGCATCATCGGCGGGCCCTGCCGACCCGCCCAGAACGACTTGACGCGATTGATGATACCCAGAAAGAAAAAGGGAAGCGCGAACAGGAGCGCGATGTTTATTATTGTTTCAGGCATGTCACACCACCATGATCCAGAGAGTGATTGCGATGAGGAATATCAGGCCGTACAGGATATACTGCTGCGTGCTCCCGCTCTGTATCCAGGTGAAAGCGTTCAGAAAGCGTTCGATGAGCGACACAAGCGGATTGATTACGGCGCTTTCGAAACGGTCCTCTGCGTGGCTTTCGTAATGGGCCGCGTCCGGGAAAAGCCCGGCGGGTTTCTTCAGGCGGACCTTCCATGAAAAGAAAGGAATCATGACGCGGAGAAAAGGTGCGGCGTACGAGGACGCGGTATACTGCATCCTCGCGTTCCCGGCCTGATAACCGCAGTCCCATGTCTTATAGGCTTGGACGCTCCTGTTTCTCAGGAGCATGGTCCGCAATAAAAAAACCGCGGCGAAAACCGCCACGAACGCAATGAGCCCCCCGGAAACGCCGCCGAGAGTCGCGATATACGGGGATGTATCGAACAATCCCGATTCGCCGGGCAGCAAGGCCTGCACGACGACGCTGACGCCCCTGAACGCGTACTGCGGCAGCATGCCGATCATGACGATGAATAACATCTGGAGCGCCATGGCCGCTTTCATGGTCAACGAAACCTCCGCAGGCTCCTCATGGTAACGGCTGCGGGGCATCCCCAGGAAAACGACACCGAACACCTTGGTGAAGCACAGCAGGGCCATCGCGCCGATGAAAGCCAGCGCCGAAAAGGAGAGCACCATCACAATAACAAGAAGGATATTTGACGAGGAAAGGCCCTTGAGCATACCCCAGTAGATGAAAAACTCGCTGACAAAGCCGTTGAAGGGCGGAAGTCCCGAGATTGCTATCGACCCGACGAGGAAAGAAACGGCGGTAAACGTCATGAACTTCACGATGCCGCCGAGCTTTTCGATGTCGAGCAAATGGGTTTTCTGGTATACTCCTCCGGCGGCGAAGAAAAGGAGCGACTTGAACAGCGAGTGATTGAGCACGTGGAGCGTGCCGCCGGCGAACCCGAGAACCGCCAGCGGCGTGTTGCCGTAAGCGAGGCCAAGCATGCCCAGGCCTATTCCCATGCCGATGATGCCGATGTTCTCGACGCTGTGGTAGGCGAGCAGCCGTTTGATGTTATGCTGCGCGATGGCGTACGCCACGCCGAGCACGCCGGAAACGATAGAAACCGCCAGCACCATATAGGCTATTTCGGCGCCCGGATTCCCGATCAGCCCTATGACCCGCAGTATCCCGTATATTCCGGTCTTGATCATGATCCCGGACATGAGGCCTGAAACATGGCTCGGGGCCGCAGGGTGCGCCTTTGGCAGCCAGGTGTGAAATGGAACGAAACCGGCCTTGGTCCCGAATCCCACGAAAAGAAGCACGAAGACGAGATTGGCGAGGGTCCTGTTCTCCCCGAAAGCCTGCGGGAACGAGCTGAAATCGAAGCTCCCCGATTCAAGCGACGCTGCCAGGAATCCGCCGATCAGGAAAAGCACCCCGACGTGCATGGCGATGAGGTAGTTTATCGAGGCGTGGTACACATCCTCGCGCTCGTTTTCGAACGCCACGAGAAAAAACGACGAAAGCGACATGATTTCCCAGACGACAAGAAAGGCGACCACGTTCTGCACCGCGGTCACGGCGAGCATGGATGCGACGAGCACGGATAGAAAGAAGAAATGGGACGCTACCGGCCTGCCGGTTCCGCAGTACGGCCTCATGTAGCCGATGGCGTACAGTGTGCCGATAAAGCTCATCGCCGAAACGATCAGCGAAAAGAAGGCCGCGAGCCTGTCCACGACGACCGGAACCGTTCCGGCCGGATACGAAAGAACATAGCGGGCGGACACCGGGTCGCTCAGGAAAAGCACGTTGATCGAAACATATACGACGAGCGCCGCGCCGCAACCGGTGAAAAGCGCAACGACCAGGCTTTTCATCCTGTCCGGGAGCGGCAGGGAAAACACCCCTCCGAAAAGAATGACGCCGATCCCGGCTATATAAAGATCAATCAGTTCCATGGCCTATCTCCCATTCCATTCCTTTTCGACTTGCTCAATGTAGTTCAGAAAGACCTTCTTTTTCGGCCTTTCCCTGAGCGTTTTCATGAAATCGTCCTGCTTGCAGAGGAAGGATATCTTCGAGAGTATCTCAAGGTGCCGTTTGGCGTTCGACGATATGATGATGAAAAGCGCCCAGACCGGTTCGCCGTCGAGCGCGCCGTAATCCACCTGGTTTTTCAGGAAACACACCGACACCGATTCGTCGTCGAGGTCGGAAATGATCGGATTTCGCGGATGCGGCAGCGCCATCCCCTTCCCTACCGCTGTGGACATCATCTCCTCGCGCTGAAGAAGCGACGCGCGGACTGTGTCACGATCAGTGCTTTTCGGTATGGGAATGGTGTCGACCACTTCGTCTATGACTTCGCGCACCGTCGTTCCCCCGATATCGTAGTGAACGTCGCCGGTTCTGATCAGGTCAAGGAGAGACACGGGCCTGTTGGTCAGGGCGAGATCGAGTATCTTTTCCGAAACGGCGATATCGTTTTTCAGTATCCACTCGTTTATTTCGGCCTTGTTGAAATAGTACTGGTTCTTTATCCTGTAGGACGGCATCTTCTTTTCGCTTATCCATGCTAAAATCGTCTTCTCCGGAACGTCGAAAAGATCGATTATGTCCTTCATTTTTAAATCCATCTGCCCACCCTTCTCCTGTCGATTAATCCTTTTTAATGTTGAGTTCCTTGAGCGGTATTATCTTGCGATATTCTTCTTCGTTGTTCTTTTGCGCTTCCCAGAGCAGCACGTCGTTCTGCATTTTCAGCCAGTATTCGACCGTTGTGCCGAAAAAACGCGCAAGCCGTATGGCGGTGTCGACCGATATGGAACGCTTTCCCAGAAGGACCTCGTTCAGCCTGACCCTGGTTATCCCGAGTCTCTCGGCGAGTTCCTGCTGGGTTACGCCGAGCGGCTTCAGGAATTTCGCGTTTAAAATCTCTCCCGGTGTCGCAGGCCGCTGTCCATTCGCCAATGATTCACCCCTGTAAAGTCGCTTAATTGTATCACAATATCAAAAAAAAACAGCAAGTCCGAACCACAGACCTGCCCGCTAAAACGGCGGTCAATGTAATGAGCAACATTACACATAGCAAGCAATTTTCTGAAATTTTTTTTACGGCAGGATTGAAAAGCGGATCTGTCGCCGGATCAGGCGGCGGTTTATGGCTTCAGCCGTTGACCACGTTTCTTCTCTCTCCGCGCAGAAATGCGGCTATGTTCCCGGCGATCTCGTCGACGAGCCTTCTGCGGGATTCAAGGCTCGCCCAGCCGATATGGGGCGTGACGATGAGGTTCGGCGCCGCAAGCAGGGGCTCGCCGCGGTCGGGCGGCTCCTTGGCCATCACGTCAAGGGCGGCGCCCGCGATCACGCCGTTTTCAAGCGCGCTTTTAAGCGCCGCCTGGTCCACGATGGGGCCGCGCGCCATGTTGATCAGAAACGCGGTCGGTTTCATCATGCCCAGAAAGCGGGAATCGATCAGGCCGCGCGAATAATCGGTGAGCGGCATGTGCACGCACACGAAATCGGAGCACGCCGCGATTTCGGCCAGAGAAAGGCGCTCGATGCCGTTCCCGTATCTTTCTCCTTCACGGGCGAGCGCTACCGCATTCATCCCGAAGGCCTGGCCCAGCCGCGCGACCTCGCTGCCGATCGCGCCGCAGCCGAGAATGCCCAGTGTCTTTCCGCGCACTTCGGCGAACGGCCATGTCCCCATGGTGAATATGGGCGACGCGCTCCAGGCGCCGTTCAGGGACGCATCGTTGTACTTCATCAGGTTCGAGGCCAGGGCGAGGATGAAGGTCACGGTGAGCTGGGCCACGGAAGATGTGGAGTAGCCGGGGACGTTTGACACCGGGATGCCCCTTGAAGCGGCGAATTCGACATCGATGACATTGTAGCCGGTTGCGGCCGCGGCGATGCATTTGACCGAAGGGCAGAGCCCGATCATAGCCCGGTCGAACACGACCTTGTTGGTGATGACGACCGAAGCGTTTTCGCATCGGCCCGGGACATCTTTCGGCGCGGTCAGGTCATGGGCCGTAAAATCGCCCAGCTTTTCAATTGGAGAAAAATCGATGTCGCCGTAGTCGACCGTGGATGCGTCGAGAAAAACGATTTTATTTCCCATGCATATCTCCGGTATGAAAATTTTGACGCTATTACACCGCCTGCACGGCCGATATTTCAATCATTTTTTAAACAACTGAACATGCTCGACAACCGGAATTTTTCGGTTTTTCGGGAAATGAACACGTTCCGATAATATCTTGACAGATGATGTTCCGTATGAGATGAGCGGTACGAATTCAATATTTTTTCCGGAGTATTACCGAGCGATGAAATATTCAGCAGAACCCAAAATAATCGTAAAACGAATCCCCATGCCGATTCTTGTCGCCGCTGCAGCTGCATGCGCGGTGCTACTGGTCTGGTCGCTTTACGGAAGGTCTGAAGCAGGCGGCAAAGTCTCAGGCGGCCTCAGGCCCTGCGCGATAGAAAATGACACGGCCATGTTCCTTGCCGGCGTGGACGTGCCTGAGTCGTCACCACTTTACCGGATGACACTCGATAAAAGATACGTGGCGTACAAAAAAGAAATCGAGCATGGATGGTCGGCCCTGCAGAAACCGAACCAGAAGAAAATCGAGGCGTGGAAACTGAAGCATCTGAACAGGGAATTCACCCCCACCGTTCTCTATCCTTTCAGCGGGCCCGACATCCTGAACGCCCTGTTATTCTTTCCCCGCGGCGAAGAGTACATTCTTTTCGCGCTGGAGCCTCCGGGCGCCGTTCCCCAGCTCAACGGCGACGACCCTGAGGCGGTGTTCAAGGGACTTGAAGACCTCAAGAAAATCCTCAACACCGTGATTTGGGTGAATTTTTTCAGGACCAACAACATGAGGGTCGAGATCGGGACCAGCGAGTACACCGGCGCGGTCAGCGTCATGATGTGGTTCATCTCCCGATCGGGATATGAAGTGACTGGCGCGAAAAATATCTGGCTGAATTCCAGGGGAAAAATCGTCACCAGAACGCCTGACACGGATGAGCAGCCGATTCCCGGCGCGGAAATCATCTTTCGCACATCCCCGGGCGGCTACACGAAAAGAATCAGGTACTTCCAGGTCGACGTGTCCAACCCGTCGCTGGCGGCGAATCCTCATTTCACCGGATTCCTCGAAAAGCAGGGCCGCTGTACCACGATCCTGAAATCCGCCTCGTACCTGATGTACCTCGAGAATGAATTCAACATGATCCGTTCGTTCATACTTTCATCAAGCGACTACATCCTCCAGGACGACTCCGGGATCCCGTTCAGACACTTCAAGCCCGAGCAGTGGAACCTGACGCTTCACGGGACCTACGACAAACCGATAGACCTGTTCACGCACAAGTTCCAGCCTGACTTCAAGGATTCGATGCTCAAGCGCTCCACCGGGCCTCTTCCCTTCTGCTACGGCTACCATTACAGAAAGAACGAGTCCAACCTGATGCTCGCCGAGAGGATAAAGAACTGATCATGGACGGGCGCCTGAAACGCGGGATATGTAAAACCGCGGCGGCGGCCGTTCTGTGCCTTTGCATGTTCCAGGCCGACAGGAGTGCGGCGGCACCGGCCGCGCCGCCCCGCGGCCTTTCCACGATTGAGGTCCCGGCCTTACCGCAGGGATCGGTTGACAGGCGCACCATACCGGTCGACGTTTACATGCCGGTATCGGGCCGCCATGCAGGGGACGTGCTCGTACTGCCGGGATGGAAATTCCCGCGCAGGGAATGGCAGAGCAAAAGCCCCATCATCTCGGAGGCTGAGAGGCTCGGCTTCCGCTGCGTTTTTCCCGAGATGAATACGACGCTGTACGAATCGAGCTATTATCCAGAAACCGAGATGAAATGGTCCGCGATGCCGGGAGGCCGGTGGATCAGGGAAAGGCTCCTGCCCGCGTTGCGCGAGATCGGCCTTTTCAGGAACGGCGGTAAAAACTTTGTCATGGGGCTTTCGACCGGCGGGAGGGGGGCCGTGCTCGTCACCCTGCAGAACCCGGGCGTGTTCAGGGCTGCCGCGGCCCTTTCGGGCGATTTCGACCAGAGCGCTATGCCCCGGGACAGGCTCATGACATCGGTGTACGGACCCTTCAGAAAATTCCGCGATCGATGGGAAGGCGCCGACAACCCGCAGAAAAACATCGGCCGCTGGAACGTCCCCCTGTACCTGGGCCATGGAAAAAAGGACGAGGTGGTGCCGTTCTCGCAGAGCGAATCGTTTTACTCCGCCCTCAAAAAAATGCACCCCGCTCTGAATATAGTCTTCAACGCTCCGGAGGATGCGGGGCACGATTTCAATTACTGGTCATCTGAAGTAAAACCGGTGATGGATTTCTTCGCCTCGATACATTGAAAAATCACGCCCGTCCGCCCTTCACGTCTCGCGAAACGAACCGCCTCCACAGGTAGTACACCGGAATTCCCGCCAGGACCACGCCAATCGCGAACAGCGAGGTCTCTGTCCAGTTCATGAGCGCTGCGATCATCATCGACGCAGAAACCGCGATATAGAACGCCGGAATCACCGGGAACCAGGGCACCCTGAACGGACGCGCGAGATCGGGCCGCTTTATCCTCATATAGACCAGGCCGATGACCGTAAGCAGCGGGAATATATTAAGCGCGAAGCCCATGTATATGATAAGGGTCATCGCATTGCCGACAACGATGTACAGTATCGCGAGAAACATCTGCACAAGGATCGCCCGGTGAGGCGTTCCGAAACGGTCATTGACCGCCGACAGGGACCTGAATATCATGCCGTCCTGGGCCATCGCGTAGCACACGCGAGGCCCGACCATCATCTGCACCGAAACCGCGGAGAGGAGGATGAGCACGATGAACAGGGTGAAAAAGCCCGCGAGACCGGGGCTGAAAAGCGAGGATGTGACAATTGCTCCGACCTCGTCTTTGCCCATGATCGAAGGCCCGTCAGCCGCCATCAGGTAGACGACATTTATGAGAAGGTACAGCACCGTGGTCAGCAACGTCCCGGCCAGTAAAATCCTGGGCAGGTTCCTGCCCGGGTCCCGTATCTCGCCCGCGATGTAGGTTGCGCTGTTCCAACCGGAATACGCGAACATCACCATCAAGAGAGCGAGTCCGGTCAGCCTCAAGTTGAGAGAATCGGCAGCGGGCGAATATAGCGCCGTGAGCCGCCCGGCGTTGCTCCAGTCGATGGCCCAGAACCCGAGAACGATGAGCGAGACCACCAGGGCGATCTTGAGCACGGTGAGCCCGTTCTGAAAGTAGCCGCCTCTCCTGACACCCACGATATGCATCATCGTGAAAAATACAATGATGCCGATTGCAATGCCTTTCTGGCCTGCACCGGTGAAGAGCGCAACCACGTTCGGGTCGGTGACCCCCGCGAATGTTATGAACCTGTCAATGTACTCAACGAGTAAAATTGAACCGGTCGCGACAGGCGCCGAAAACCCGACCATCAGCGATATCCACCCGGTAAGAAATGCAGGCAGGTAGCCGAAAATCATTTTCAGGTACTGGTATTCGCCGCCCTCGTCAGGCCACATCGCGGCAAGCTCCGCGTAGCAGAGCGATCCGGTGATCGCCACTAATCCGCCGAGGCACCAAAGCGTGAGCACCAGGAGAGCGTTTCCCGTCATTCCCAGGATATTGCCCGTTGTCATGAAAATCCCCGTGCCGATCATGTCGGCGACGATGACGAGTACGCCGGTGACAGGCCCGAGCTGTCGCTTCAAATCCATCGTGTCCTCACTTTACACAAAATTATTCAGGAATCTTTTCCGTGTTTGACCGGAAGGGGAAAGTCTTAAATGATGATCCGCCAGCTGCCGTGAACGGCGATCCTGAAAAATGACGGCATAGATTATGACCGCAGTCTCCCGCTGTCAATTACATTAACACCGTCACTTCTTCGAACCGGCCTTGACCTCTTCGGCCTTCCTGAGCCACTTGCCTGCCTGGTCTTCCTCGCCGATGGCCTTCATCAGGAGCCCGATACTGTAATACGGCACGTAGTTGCCTGGATCAAGCTTGATGCTCGCCGTGTATTCGCGCAGCGCGTTTTCATATTCCTTCAGATCGAAGTATACATCCCCGAGGGTGTTGCGCGTCGAGGCGCGCGACGGGTCGAGAGAGGCCGCCTTCTTGAGATCGGATTCAGCCTCGGCGATTTTTTTCAGCGCGTAGTAGGACGAACCGCGGTTGTGGTATGCCGATGAAAAAGCGGGATAGAGTTCAATCGCCGCACCGAAATGGGACAGTGAGTCGGCGTATCTGCCATGAGACATGAGCCACGCTCCGATGTTGTTGTGCTCGACGCCGATGAACTCCCTGCGCTCAAGGCTCTTCAGGTACACACCGCTGCGAATTGACTCCTGAGGAATGCCGAGTTTCTTTATATAGAACGAATCCTGCAGGGGGACAGCCTCGATCGGCTCCCAGTTGAGATAAGAACCGTCATCGAAGAAAAACCGCAAAAAGCTGTGGTTTGGCGCGTAAACCGGTATCAGCGGTATTTTCAGCACCTCGGCGATGGCGATGTACAGCGTGCAGTAGTTGTCGCAGTCTATGACTTTTTTTTCGAGGCCAATGCTCAGCAGAAAATTATCGCCGAAGCGATAGCCATCCTCTTTGAGCAGGGAATCGAGGGCCAGCAGAGTCTGCACTGCCTGCTCGGTCGTGTATGTCTTCAGGGGTACGATTTTCTCTGCGGCCCTGTTTATGAGCCTGTCTACCGCCGCGTAATGTTCTTTCTTCGCACCGAAATCACTCTCCATGTCGAGAAAATCGTGGGCGATCGTCCGGTGCTCTCCGCTATATGCCCGGATTGCGGCATTCAGCGGGGCGCAATTTTTCCCGGAGAAGCCAGACATGATTACTGGAAAGAAAAAAGCGAGAAGAGATGCGGTAATGACGGATTTCATACTCTGGTTCAGCATAAGCCCTCCAATGCCGGCGGACGGCATGATTTATTATCGCCACGAGGCATATGAATGTTTATAAAAAAGATTCAAACGGATATTCAGATTCGTCGGAAAACCGGATAAAAGACAATAACATATCATAATTATTGTGGATAAATAAAGTTCGCTTTTGGGATATGAATTTTTTCAGTCAGCGCAATCATCCAAAAGGGGAAAAGCGATAGTTGTATGTTTTAAGGGAACCTCTATAAATTACATTTTGGATGTTCCCTTGTGGGCACAATCATTGGGAAAATCAGGTTTTATCATTTTTCAAATAATGAAAAATCTGATTTATAGAGGTGCCCATAATTAAAAATCATTATATCAAGACTTGCACGTTTTTTCGACAACTATCAGCCTTGATCCTGGTAAATGTACTGCCATCCCTCCTATGATTCCGATAAAAACGGCGAGGAGATAGTGTGTGTTAAAAAAATGACAATTTTCATATAAGTATACTGAAAAAAGCCAGCTGATGCAGAAGCCCAAGCAGTATACTCCAAAAAATTTTATATACTGAAAAATTCTCGATTCCTTTAACGAATGTGTGAGAATCAATCTCTTGTTAAGAAAAAAAATACAGCCGAGTGCGAAAACGATACCAATCAGTCGTGAGAACCTAAATTTGATCGATAACAAGTCATATGAAATAAATACCGAAAAAAGATCAACGATCGTGCAAATGGATCCGATTAAACCAAACAATATAAATTCGGCAAGAGTCCGATATTTATATTCGAAAAGTCTTTTAAGATGGAGAATATAGTTGACCTGTTCTTTCAACGTAAGCTTGCTTTCACCGAAAAGGCGTTCCTGGAACTCAATGGGTACTTCAACAATTTTTTTTGGATTACATTTAACAATCAATTCAAGGCCAATTTTAAATCCAAGGGGATTGAGAATAAAAATCTTATCCTTGAGCATTGTTCTCGGGAAGGCGAAGAATCCAGCCATGGGGTCTTTCACATTTGTGAATGGCAGCGCCAGTACTTTTGATACACGGGCATTCAATTTCCTGAACCAGTTAAAATGCTCCGAACTTCCGCCCTTGACAAACCTGCTTCCAATACAGAAATCAGCGCCTTCTGACACCAGTGGTTTCAGGAGGGATGGTATTGATTCCACCGGATGAGAGAGGTCGGCATCCATTACAAGTAAATAATCGCCCTGCGCGATACGAATGCCTTCGATAACTGCCGACGACAGTCCTCTTTCAGTTTTTCGTATTATTAAATTGATCGGGTGGCCCATCGTTTGAAGGTTTTCAACTGCTTTATCAATCCCGTCATTTGAATTATCATCAATCACGACAATCTCATATGAAATCCTTTCTTTCTTAAGTGTCTCAGCAATTTTTTCAGAGAGAATCGGGATGTTCAACGCTTCTTTGAAAGTAGGAACAATTATCGATAGTGTTATAGACTTCATTGATAGCCTTCGCGACCATGTGGTCATGGGATTAGATTAACAAAACCTGTCGACCCCTTCGACATAATTGGTTTCGTCAAGAACTACGCCGCATCAGTAACCCGGCGAGATGCTTAAGTTTAGCGTTCTTATCACCAAACATGGCTATGGAATCCAGAGCCTTTTGCGTGGTTTCAACCAGCATTTCCCTGGCCCTATCCATTCCATAGAGCCTGACAAAATCGACTGCACCATCTTCATGGCTTGCCGTCGGTATGGCGTCAGCCCGGTAATCCAGAATATCATCCTGTATTTGAAAGGCGTACCCGAGATTCAGAGCATATGTCTCAATGGCCTGGATTTCTTGATCGGAAGCGTTGGCTGCAATTGCAGCAACTGAACCTGCTGCCATAAAAAGCGAGGAAGTTTTATGTGTATGTATATAATCCATCATAATGTGATTAATTTTGTCCAAGGGACATGTCAGGTCGACATATTGACCACCCACCATACCGATAATTCCCGCAGCTTTTGCCAGCCTGGATATGACCGCCGATTTCTCCCTGTCGGCAAGATAGGGATCACAGGCTATAATTTCATAAGACTTCATTATCAATCCCATAGAGGCGAGGCAGGCGACATTTTCGCCATAGACCATATGCGTGGATGGTTTACCTCTTCTTTCAGGGGAATCATCCATCAGGGGAAGATCATCTAATATGAGGGATGCCGCATGCATCATCTCTACGGCACAGGCCATAGATAAAAGTTTGTTTTCATCAATGCCAAAAAGTTCACCCGACAGATAACAAAACAAAGGGCGTATTCTTTTTCCGCCGGGAAACAGCGAATAGATCATGGCCTCATGCAGTTTCTTCAAATAGGAAGGTTCGTCTCCGATATACTTCTGCAGACCTTCTTCTATACAATCTTTTCTGATTTTTAAATATTTCAATAGATCCTGCATGATTAACCCGTCTAAGTTAATAATTCATGCGCCAAATGACGCATGTTTCCAGACCTTTTTGGCAATCTTCCTGAACCAGACCGTGTAATGATTTGAATTATTTTTCATATCGTTCATTAGCTCATCCTTAGCGACCCACCTGATATCCTCTATTTCAACGGGATCGAAAAGAACAGGGCCATTATAAAGGCCAACAAAAACGTGATCAATTTCATTCTCTATAAGACCACTTCCATCGAGACGCGCTTCATAATGAAAGACGAAAATTTCAGAAATATTACATTCGATGCCCATCTCTTCACGCAGGCGTCTCCTGGCCGCTACTGCCGTATCTTCCCCAGGATAAGGATGGGAACAGCATGTATTCGACCAGAGTCCTGCAGAATGATATTTATCAGAGTGGCGCTTCTGAATGAGTAAGCGGTTTTGAGAATCGAACAAAAAAACCGAGAAAGCCCTATGTAGCAGTCCTTCGCGATGGGCCCTGAGCTTATCGCTTTGGCCCGTCGGATTATTATCGTAATCAACGAGTATTAATTGATCAGAATGATTATTAGTCATTAATAATCACCATTTCTCCAGACTGTAATTCCCTTCTTCAAATATAATGGGCCCTTGTCAATAGCGCTGTCTAAAATCGTTAGCACCCCACTTGCAATGTTTTTTTATGCCATTCCCCCACATAAAAAATTCCAATCATTCCACTGTTGAAATTTTCCTATTCGGGCGGATAGAATTTCAAGCATCCTTTAAACACAGTAAGAATACAAGTACACTAAAATATCGTAATTCCGAGAAGTCAACAATAATATAGCAGAGAGAAATTATCACCGCGACAATCAAATCGCCCCACTCGTACACGATGATCATTTGCATGCCTGAAGCAAACGTAACGATTCTTCAAAAATAGCGTCATGTGAGAGTCCATATTTTTTTCTCAGGAAAGATTGGTCGCCATGTTCAATGAAGATATCCGGCAGGCCAATCAGCTTAAATGAAGCTTTTATATTTTCGGCCGCGCACATTTCAAGGACCGCGCTGCCAACCCCCCCCTGAACCGAATTCTCTTCAACGATCAAAACCCTCCCGGTTTTTCGTATATGTGAACAAATACTTCTATCAAGAGGTTTAATAAAACGCACATTTAAGAACGTCACACCGATGCCCTTCATATTAAGACTGTCAACGACCAGTGATACCTCTGAAAACACAGACCCGCATGAAATTACCGTCAGATCATCACCGCTCCTCAATATTTCACATCTGCCGATTTCTATTTCTTCGACAGGATCATCCCCAATAGACATGCAGTTCCCTCTTGGAAACCTGATTGCAGCCGGTTTTCCCAGTGAAAGATAAAATAATATCATCTTTTCCAGCTCATTTTCACTGCGGGGAGCCATTATCGTGAGATTAGGTATATGACGAAGGAATGAAATATCGAAACTTCCATGATGGGTCGGCCCATCATTTCCCACAATGCCTGCTCGATCAATTGCAAACAGCACCGGCAGTCCCTGAAGACAGACATCGTGTATAATGGCGTCATAGGCCCGCTGCAGGAATGTGGAATAAATCGCACAGACCGGCTTGAACCCCTGGCTGGCCATACCGGCGGCAAATACAACAGCATGCTGTTCAGCAATCCCGACATCAAAAAATCTGTCAGGGAATGCATCTTTGAACCTTGAGAGGCCCGTCCCATCAGGCATAGCGGCGGTTATGGCGATAACGGAAGGATCCTTTTCGGCAACTTTAACCATAGTTTCGGCAAAAACGTCAGTAAACGTGCGGCCAGTATTCTTCTTAAGATCATTACCGTTAGCTGCATCAAAGGGACTAACGCCATGGAATCGGGATTTATTCTCCTCAGCCGGATGATACCCTTTACCTTTGACGGTTTTGCAATGAATAAGAACCGGACCATGTATTTCGGCGGCCCGCTGAAAAGCATCCAGTAATTCACCGATATTATGGCCATCCACAGGGCCGATATAGTTAATACCCAGCTTTTCAAACAGAAGCCCGGGAGCACCTACTTCCTTAATATATTGCTTGAGAGATATCAGCTCTTCACGAATTGTACCGGCATTCTCGATAAGCCTGTTCATGGAATGTTTTATATTTTTATAGACTTCCGTTCTCTCAATACGATGGGTGTATTCTGAAAAAGCCCCCACATTTTTCGATATGGACATTCTGTTGTCATTCAGCACTATTATTATAGGAGTGCCAAGATATCCGGCCTGGTTGACAGCCTCGAGGGCGTTGCCTCCTGTAAAAGAACCGTCACCGATCACGGCTACGATCCTGAAATTTTCTTTTTTAATATCCCGGGCCTTTGCCATGCCCAGTGCCGCCGATATCGATGTAGAGGCGTGCCCGGTGCCATAGCAGTCATACTCACTTTCCTTCCTGCTGGGGAAACCGCTGATACCATCATATTGTCTGAGGGTATGAAACCTTTCCTTCCTGCCCGTTAAAATCTTATGTGCATAGCACTGGTGTCCTACGTCCCAGATAATCTTGTCTTTCGGAAGATCAAGCACATGATGCAAGGCAAGTGTAATTTCAACAACGCCCAGGGATGAGGCGAGGTGACCGCCGGTTTTGGAAACGTTGTCGATGATGAAACTGCGGATTTCACCGGCAAGCCGAATCAGTTCTTCAGGAGATAAACTTTTCAGTGATACAAATGAAGTAATTTTACTCAATAGCTGATTGCTGTCATTCATAGAATATACTCCATTTCTATCATTCTGAAATTAAAATAGGCTCTTCACGGTAAAGTGTGGGTAAAATAAGAATGACCATCGAAATATCCGAGAATTTAAGTAACCACACAAAAATTCGGAAGGATATACGATGGTCAAACAGGAATATATTGATTCACTGGTAA
>JAKLIV010000083.1 GCA_022709405.1 Spirochaetota bacterium | reverse complement strand
GCAGATACGCGGGACGGCGGGAAAACGATACGGATGGAGGTGCCGCTTTCGGACAGGACATCCAGCTTTCCCTTGATTTGCACCGCAAGCCCTTTGATAAGATCCATGCCGAGAGACCCCATTCTCCCGCCTAAAGCATCGTCGCCCAGCCCGATCCCGTCGTCTTTTATCGTAAGCGAATAGAGGCCGTCGTCGCCCCTGATGAAATCAATGCCTATGACCCCTTTTCTGCCCTCTGGAAAGGCGTGTTTGATCGAGTTTGTCACGGCTTCGTTGATGATCAGGGCGCAGGGGATGGCGAGATCGACACCGAGATAGATGTCACTCACGTTGATCAAGGTGCTTATCAGCTCTTTGTTCACCGAGTACACAAAAAAGAGGTCCTCCACGACATCGGAGATATACTCTCCGAAATCCACCCTCGACAGGTCCGGTGACTGGTATATTTTCTGGTGCACCAGGGCCATGGACCTGACCCGGTTTTCGGTCTCGACGAAAAGCTCCCTGTCCCTCTCGTCAAAAATGAAATCCGACTGAAGGTGCAGAAGGCTTGTCACGACCTGCATGTTGTTTTTCACCCTGTGATGGATCTCTTTGAGCAGGAGATCCTTTTCATTCAGGCCCGCTTTGAGGAGCTTTTCGTTTTCCAGCAGTTCGGACTGCGCCTTCAGGAGCTCCTCGTTCATGGCTTCGAACTCCTCGTTGCTCGCCGTGAGCTCCTCGTTGGTCGCCTCCAGCTCCTCGTATGCGGCCTGGATTTCATCCCGCTGGTGCCGGATCATCTGCTCTCGTTTTTTCAGCTCGGTGATGTCGCTCACCATGGAGATCGCGCCGGCCACATGACCCCTGCCGTCAACGACCGGATTTGAGCTGATCAAAACATGTATCGGTGATCCGTCAGATGAGATAATATCAAATTCGTACGACGACGAAACGCCCCTCCTGCGAAGATCGACCTGGGCGTCGAGCACCGGGGCGTCATTTGTTCTGATGAAATCATGGACCGGTTTTCCAATAATCTCTTCCCTCGATCTCCCGAGCATATCGCACAGCGCGGGATTGACGTCCCTGATGAAATGCGACTCGTCCATCTCGGCGAAACCTTCCCTGGTCGTAAACAGGATGTTGCTCAGTCTTTTTTCATTCGCTTCCAGCTCGTCGCGGCTTTTCTTCATATCGCCGGCAAGGCCGAAGGTGATCGCCAGGATCATCATCACCGATCCGAGCTGAAGGCTCCACTCGGTAAGATCGCTGTAGGGAATGAAAGAAAAATCCATCAGGGAGTACACGAGAATTCCGGCAAAAAACAGGGTGAACGAAAAAAGTATGTAACGCGAAGGCCTGTCACCCTGCAAAGATCCCCAAAGAGTGCCCAGGAACATCGCGATAACCGCGATGACAACCCAGATCGTATATATTGCCCGGTATAAAAAAGATGCATCGGCCTTGGCAAACAGCAATCCCAGTATGATGCCGGGTGCGACGACAAGGGGCGTTATAATTTTTTTGATCACGAAAGATCCGCGAAAGCGGCCGGTGATGGACATCACGAAAAGAGAGAGGAAAACCATCACACTGGACCATATGGCAAACGTGTTCACCCTGTTCCACCAGACGGCCCGCGGCCAGAGATACTGGAAAGAAAAACCGTTAAGGTGAAAATTGATCAGTGCGAGGCTGAGGATAAAGAGGGAAAGGAACAGATATGGCAAACTCCTCATTCGGATGAATATGAACATCGACAGGATGGCCATTATGCAAAAAACACCGTAGTACAGCCAGTAGAAAGGGCTCGTAAGATTTATATGACGGATGAAATCATCCGTGCTGTAGAGCGTGCATTTGAATTTAAACGGGCCGTTATTGTAAGTGCGGAAAAACCAGTATGTCGTGCCGGCAGAAAGCGCGAGCTTGAAAACGAAGCTCCTATTGCAGATGTCCCTCATGTGAAAAGGATACCCATCGCCGGTCTTACGGTGCAGCCTGAACTGTTTTCCCTGCATCTCGAAGAAATCGATGAAATCGAGGTGGGGATAATTCAGCTCGAGAAGTCCCTCAATGAGGGCATCGGTTTTATTCTCCAGCTTGAACCGGAACCAGTACGCGGATTCGCTGTAACCGAAATTGATGTAATCGGTCCCGCATTTTTTCCATCCGTCCGCCTCGGCAACGTCCTGCACTCCCTGCATCCTCCCTCTGTCTTCATAATACTCGAGCACAGGAGTAATGTTGATCCTCTCGAAATCCGGGCCGTCTATGACCGCAGGGACCTGGGCGGACCCAGCCGTGCGCAGCAGGCACCCGGTTGCAATGATCAGAAAAAATCTGAATGCCGCCCAGCGGACGTTACCCGTCATTCGATACCAGCCTTCCTGAAATGCTCGATATATTTTCTGTCGGTCCCGAGAAGATGGTCCTTGAGCCACGAACTGAGAAATGTGAGCATCTGCGCTGTCAGATGTGCGCGGCCGGCGTAATAATACTTTTGAAATCTGTCGATCTGGGACTTGAAAAATTCATGCTCCTTTTTGTGCTCGCCATAAAGGGGGAAATTCGTGTCGACCATGTATTTTTCTTCCAGGTCGAAATGATTTTTGGCGTACTCCTTCATTTCGGCGAGGATCGACTTTATGGCGGAGTATTCCTCGTTTCGGGAAAGGAACTTCTTGAGCTTGTTGATCATCTCGATGAATCCGCGGTGCTGCTCGTCGATGCTCCTGATATTGACCCTGTACCTGTCGCTCCACTTGATTATGGCCATATTGAGGTCAAGCTCATGCTGCAGGGCGAGCGCGTTGATGTTCTCGGGGTCGATGGCCATGATTTCATTGATCACGGAATACGCCTCGGAATATTTTTCGTTGGCAAGAAGTATGCGCGCGAAATGGGCCAGGTTTTTCAGGTTGCCCGGGTCGCGGAGGTAGACCCTTTCGGCAAGGTCTTCGGCGTCGCGCAGATAACCGGCCTGCATGGCGGAGTACGAAGCGATGTAGATATTTTCGGCATCTGAAGAATCGAGGTATATGAGCTTCTTGGCGGTTCTGAACGTCTTTTCGTAATCCCCCATTTCGAAGTAATGATCCATAAGCTGATTCAGCATCAGCGGATTTTCGCCGAATCTCCTGAGTGCGTCCTCGAGAAGGGTCTCGGCCTGTAAATCCTCCTTCGCATCTTTAAGCTCGCGATACCGCGAAAGCAGGCCGCTGATTGAATCGTTATCGCCGGACGGCAGAACCCGTCTGAATCCGATACGGAGAAACGAGATGTCATCCCGTATTTCCCCTGCCGCGCAGATGGCGTCGTATATCTCGCCGAGGTTTCCGGAGCCTTTTTCGACCATCTTTAAAAAGAGGTTCTCATCCTGGTTTACGGCCCTGCCCTTGCCCCCTTCCCGTTCGATGAGAATTTCATCCCTGCCGTCGGACCCGGCGATAATGACATCCCCGTCCTCCAGGACGAAGGTCTGTATCGCGACAACGCCGTTTGCGCCCTGGGTCCCGATCTTGCGCTGCAGCCTGCCGCTTTCGACGAACGAGGCCCTGCCGTCACGGTAAAGTACGCTCAAAGGGTGCTCTGCATTGATGAAATACATGAGCCCGGTGTTCTCCTCTACAAGACCCATCACCAGCGAAATGAGCATCGCCCCGTTGAAGACCTCGAAGACCCTTTGCAGCTCCAGAAACGACCGTTTCAGCCACTGTTCGGGATGCATGTACTGTTCTTCCGGGGAAAACCTCGTCCTGTCGATGATCGACTGGAATACCGCTCCCAGCACCAGAGCTCCGCCGGCTCCCTGCATCGACTTGCCCATCGCGTCTGCGTTCATGAACACGATATAAATTTTTTCGTTGAGGTATATGTTATGCGAATAGCAGATATCTCCCCCGATGGAGCTGTTCCACTTCTTGAACGTGAAGACCTTGTTTTCCCGTATAAAAAAATCTATCGAGACTGTATCGCTCACGGCAAGGTTCCGGCCCAGGGGATCCAGTATCAGGCTGGTCAGGTAGTAATCTCCGTCCTGCTTGACTTTCAGCTTGCTTATCTGATCCAGGGTCGAATTCATCTTCTGGTTCGCCGCTTTAAGACCGGTTATGTCCTCGCCCATACACTGGTATTCCACCGGGACGCCTTTGTCGTTCAGAATGGCCTGTACGGTCCACTGCTGCCACAGGGCCTTACCGTCGACGTTCGATGACATCTCAAACGTCGCCACCTTGTCATTGTCGGTGAGGGTGCGTATCTTTTCAAGAAGGCTCTCCTTGCCCATGTCGGTAAGCATGACCGACAGATCCTCACCCAGGACCCGGGAGCGGTTCACCTTGAAGTATTTACAGAAGCCGTCATTGACGAAGTTGATGATGTTGTCGTCCCTGAAAAACCTGAGGATCAGGATGGGCGAGTGTTCGATAAGGCTGCGATAACGCTCCTCGCTGATCTGGAGGGCGTGCTGCCTCTTTCTCTTCTCGGCTTTTTGCTCGGACCTCGATATTGACGTCATCAGTGAATCGATGAGCATGCCGTGGTTCTCTTCATGATCTATTACGGCAAGGGGCAGATAATCATTGGCGCCTGCCTTGATTGTCTTTACCGCGTGGACCTCGTCTCCGCGCGAAGAAAGAACGATCAGAGGAAGCGCGACCTCCCTGCTTTTAAAATCGGACACGAGCTCCGGGGCTTCGCAACCGGAAACCCCGTCCGCTATGAGCACGCAGTCATACTCACCGTCGGAAGCCATCGCAAGGGCCCGGTGGGATTCGGATTCATGGACCGGCGTTATCACGTCCTTCCAGGACTCGAAAATGGTCTTTATGATTCCGGTTATTCGGGGATCATCGCTGACGCATAAAACCCTGATGTTGTTTTTTTCTTCAGGTCTCATGGCATGACACCGCGGCGTTTCTCTTGATTAAAGTGCGGTTGCATAGAATAATTTATATCCCATAAATGGATTTTATTCAAATAAAAAAGCCCCCGGAAGGAGCATGTGCTCCATAAGAAAAAAAATTAATAGACTTCGAACAGCTGAATACTATAAGAGGATATGGATTATTATTCGATAATCATAATTGCCGTCGCTCTTGCCATGGACGCTTTTTCAGTATCGATTTCTGCAGGGGCCGCGATCGGCAATCCGGGCCCGCGCCACTATTTCAGGCTCGCTTTCCATTTCGGCCTGTTCCAGTTCATGATGCCGGTAATCGGCTACCTCGGCGGAATGTATTTAGAGGGGTTCATCCGTGATTTCGACCACTGGATAGCCGGGGCGCTTCTCTGGATTATCGGCGGCAAGATGCTGAAGGAGTCGTTCGGAAGCGATGAGAAAAAATTCGAAACCGACCCATCGAGAGGTATTTCTCTCATCATGCTCTCTGTGGCTACAAGCATCGACGCGCTGGCAGTGGGGATATCCATCGGCGTGCTCAACAATCCGATACTTGTTCCGAGTGTAATTATAGGAATTGTATGCTCGATATTTTCAGCCGTGGGCGTCGCCCTGGGGAAAAAAGCTGCGGACATATTCGGGAAAAAAGCCGAAGCGGTCGGGGGCGTGATGCTGATTATTATCGGTATAAAAATCCTGTTCGAGCACCTGACCGGCTGATCGGCAGGGCCTCTTAATTGATCGAAATCCGTCGTGCAATCTGACGGCGGTCATCCCCTCTTCTGTCATTCACACCGCGCAGGGAGTTCCGTCTCTCTCCCGATCTTCTCTCGATCATCCTTCTGTCGACGATTCGCCGGTCGAGCGCGGTACCCGCAAAAAAACGGGCGTTGAACCTGGAGCTGTACTGGAGGATCAGAAAAAAACCGATGAGAAAGATTTCGATCATGATGAACAGATAGAATTCTGAATCGAAAGCCATTTTCATAGATTGTACCTTAAAATAATAGTCTTTTAATCAGGTAACTTATATATGATGCTATATAATGGCAAAACCCGAAAAAAATCAACAAGAAAACGGATATGCCTGATTTTTCACAGGGAAATCACCTTGCGCCGCCTGAAGTATCCACTTCTTCCAGGGTCGCTATCGTGGGGAATACCATCCTGAAAGATCCTCTCCTGTTTCTGCGAAGAGCTTCGGACGGAGAGATCCACAGGTGATCAACGATCTCCCTGCCGTCATGGACCGCCACCTGGCCATCCGGCGCCATGGCCGAAAAAAAGTAGGCGCTGTAGCGTATGGGAGAAAAAAACGGCGTCACCCAGTGGGACAGAAAACCGATACGGTCCGCGGCAAGCGCCATTTTTTCATCACGGACCATTTTGACGAACGGCAATTCGCCCCGGTTGATCCTCTCGCGGTAATATGAAAGCATGTCCCCGTCCTTTTCGGTTGAAAAGAATCCGCCGCCGCAGCGGTATGCGTATAAAATGCCGGTTTCCTCGAACGTCTCGCGCACGCATGTGACCCACAGCGCGCGCGCCATGTCCTCGCTGCCGATCTTCTCGGCGACGGTTTTTATCTGTCCGGGGTCAGGTTCGGCCCATGAGTTGAAAATATCCTGGGCGCAATCGGCATCATCCATCCCGCCTCCGGGAAAAACATAGCTCGAAGGGACAAACGGGCTTTCCGGGCTTCTGAGCAGCATGAGCACCTCGGGGCCGGACCCGCCCTTTTCCGGGTGTCTCATGATCACGAGGGTGGATGCGTCTTTCGGTTGAACGAACATGGTTTCTGACAATATGTACGGGTTTTCGGCCACTGCACCACATCCCCGTCATTAGTAAAGGATTTTTCTCATGTAAAAAAAAGCGGGCTTTACATAATCATGGATTTTAAAAGCCATTTTCAATTTCAGGATTGACAGGGCCAGCCATCCTCCATCTATTACAAATCCGGAGTGCAATTAATTATGGAGATTCAGACCCATCAGGAAATCGACCGCGGACTGTGCGGCGACCCGGTAGAGCTGGGAGACGGTTACGCGGTCGTCGAGATGACTTTCCCTGAACGGACAAGGGCGGACGCCACCGGCCTGGTGCACGGGGGGTTCGTTTTCGGGCTGGCGGATTACGCGGCGATGCTCGCCGTAAACAAACCCACGGTGGTCCTCGCTGCAGCCGAGGTCTCGTTCAAAAAACCGGTTCTGGCGGGGCATACGGTCCGCGCCAGAGCGGATATCGTATCAGTTCAGGGTAAAAAACACACGGTCTCGGTCAGAGTCGTTCGCGGGGATGAAATCGTATTTGAAGGCGCGTTCTCCTGTGTTGTTCCTGAAAGACATGTGACCGAAGAGAGATGACAAACAACAATAAGTGTTTGGATTGAAATCAGCAAATCCGGGCCTGAATTTCATTTATTGACAGTGACTCAATAAAATTTCAGAACTCGTTTTTCAATCTGGCAAGAGGATGTCTTTCATAAAAGGCATCCTCTCTTTTTCGCCATAACACGTGCGTATGCAGGGCCGAAACTGCGACCTGCTGCTAATCCTATGAATATGAATTAGATCACATCTAAAAAAATTCCAGCCCGGTTGTATTAAAAATACTGGAAATTATCCCATAAATAGAGTATATTATCCTGATGGTCACGGGAGGGATTTCATGCTGGTTAAAATTCCAGGAGAAAGAAGAAAGGGAGAGCGCCGCAAAGAAGAAAGAAGGGCCGGAGAGAGGAGAAAAGAACCGCGAATGACGCTTGACCGGCGCTTTGTCGACCGCCGTTCCAACTGGGAAAGACGTCTTCATTCGATCGCCGTTTAATCGCATAGAAACCCGGCCAGTCACGGAAGAAAATTATAACCGCAAGGGAGGGAACCATGGAAATTCAAAGCATTTCCGGGCCGGATGCCGTTCCGCGCGGGCCGGCAATTGATTCAAGGCCGCCGACCGAAGCAGAAAACACCGAGCGCAGGGTTGAAGCCCGCAGGGAGCCCGCGCCGGAAGAGAACAAGGGCGCAAACATAGACACGTACGCGTGAAAATTACTGGCCTGCCGAATACTTATCATACATCGTGACAGCAGGATCACCTTCTTCCCACAGGTAAATATACCATTCTCCGTCCTTGAGCATTACAAATGAAGTAGGTTCGTCTCCGCCGGGGGTGATAGTAGCGGTACAGGTCACATCGGCGTCATCTTCCCCGTCGCATGAAACTTCATAATCATGAAAATTGTAATCAGTCGCTCCCGAGTCGGTCAGCGTGTTGAGACTCGCCTGGTCGTAGGTGTTGAACTGATTCGTATCACTTGCCATATTCTCAAGAAAAAGAGAAACATCATTATCGTTGATGGCGTCTTCAAGGCTTTCAATTCGGTCCCTGACCGCCTCCTTGTCACATCCTTCGTCATCGGTACAGGAATTGAAGCTGATGATCGCCGCAATCAGCAACAATATTATCATGATCGATTTTTTCATTGGCCTTTCCTCCTTATTCTGCGCGCGCTTTCCGGTTTCGCCTCTTTTCGAGAATTTTCTGCCTCATGCTGTCGCCTGACCGGATCTTTCTGATATAGCGTTCATTGTTTCGGTTGAAGATTTCCTCGATTTTTTTACGAGCGTCCCCTGGCTCGCCCATTTTTGTCGCGAGACCCTCATATGCGTCAACCGCCAGGTTCCTGATCAGGTCGAGCTTTTCGGCCTTGTAGAAAACCTCGTTCATGGCCACATACGCGCCCCGCTTCGCCCGGTGGGCCCTTGCCGAGTATTCCCTGTAATTTACGTCGTCGCCCTTCCTTTTATATTCCTCGGCCATTGCCTTGAGCTCTTCCTTCTGCCTGGAGAGCTTTTCATTGAGGCCCTCGAGGATCTCGATGTCGCGGCCGAGCTTCATCATCCGCTTCATGGCTCCCCTGAGCACCGCGAGCTCTTTTCCCTTCATTGACTCCCTGTTTTGCCTGATCCATTCGCGCCAGGCTCGCTTCTTTATCCTGGTCACACCCGTGGGAGCGCCGCCGAGGCTCACCTCGGATTCCTGGTTCTCGCTGATCACGACCTCGCCCTCGTTCCCGCTGAGCGATACGGTCCCCTTCTCGACCTGCACTATGGTGTGGCCGTCGAACCCCGAAGCGACCGTGAATTCGGTCCCCCGCACCGCGCAGAATGACGCGGGCGTTTCGACCGCGAACCCCCCTTCATCTTTTCCGAGCTTCGCGATCTTCAGGAACACCGACCCGAAAAACATTGACAGCGAATCTGCTTCCTTATCGTTCACCATGCTCTTCGATACCCGGACCCTGGAGTTCGCGTTGATCTTTATGGTCGCTGATTGGGATGAAATCTCCGCGCAGGAATCGTCCCCGGTTTTGATAATGTCGCCGGTCTCGACCTGCCTGCCCTGTTTAACGGGCTCCCACTCCCGGTCGGCCCCTGTCTGAATCCGCACGTCGCCGACAAGAAGCGAAACCCTGCCCGCAGAAAAAACCGGACATGCCGCAAGAATCAACAATGCCGTTGTAATCATGCTTTTTATGACTGTCATTACAATCTCTCCGATGGCGCTGCCGGGATTTTACGGCGAAAATATTTCCCTGTATCCTAATACTTTATACAAGCGGCGCTAAAACGCAAGTGGAAAATTTATTTCGTACTTGACGATCATTCCGACAACCATATAGCATACCCACCGACCGGTCATCGGTCCATCAAAGATTCGGAGACTGTCAATGTACAGAAAAATAATCCTCGCGCTGACCCTTTCCCTCATGGCGACCGGTTTCCTGGGACTCGACGAGGCGCCTGAAATCAATATCAATCCATATAAAGACGAAATGCTCGAAGGTCTCAAGAACCCCGAGGAGCTCTTCGATATGACCAAGGATTTCTACAACGATCCCGACATGGCGGACTTCTTTATCGAGGCGCATTTCAACAGCACCGATTTTCCCGAGATGCCCAAGGGCGTACGTGTCAAGGTGGATGAAAATACATACAGGGAACGCGCCGAGGCGTATAAAATCGTAAGGGGCAAAAAATATCTGCTGTCTTCTACCACGGTCTTGTTCACCGAGTTCGGCAAGCTCGACGAGTATCCCACGGGCGGGCTCCTGTGCAAGAAAGACTACAACAAGGAGGAACAGCAGTTCGAGAAAACCTGGCTCGACATCGACCTGTGGTCGAAATACCGGTGGAGGATCAAGGGGAACAAGCATGAATCGTCCATGGTGATAATGGACGGCGAGATAAAGATCGAGATGCCGCGCAATGAGGCGAAAAATCTGACAGGCGACCACCTGCTTCTCAGGACCAAAAAGGCCACCTTCATGGCCGTATTCAGAATCAAAGAGAAGGGAAAGGACTATCTCGTCATCGAGCCGATCAGATACATGATCGTCTGGAGGACAAAAGGCAAAGTCTACACGAACTTCGAAGCCCCTTTCGACGAAACGAAAACCCCCGCCGGTGGAGAGAAAACCGCCCCTGATGAAACCACAAAAAATTCCGTGACGCAGAAATCCCCGCCTGAGGCCGACGAAACACGGAAAGATAAATGAAAATCAAGCTGATCCTCGCGGCTTCCCACGACGACCCGCTGAGGAAAAACGATCCCTTCATGCCGCTGTCGCTTCCCATACTGGCGGGCGCTGCGCCCGACCACGAATACTCCTTCGTCGACCTTCTCTGGGAGGACTCGGTCGGCTTCGACGATCCGGTCGACCTCGTGGGGATCAGCGCGCGTTATTCGGCAGAAAACCGGGCGTACGAGATCGCCGGCGAATTCAGGAAGCGCGGGGTGAAAGTCGTGATGGGAGGCCCGCAGATATCTTCGGTCCCGCACAGGGCCAAACAATTCGCCGACGCGGTCGCTGTGGGAGAGGCCGAGGAGCTGTGGCCGGTCATCGTCAGGGACGCGGCCGAAAACAGGCTCAGGGACTTTTACGTGACCTCTCCGGCTCCATTCGACGCGAAAGGGCGCTCCCTGTACCAGTTGAAGAGCTATCCGCAATTCAAAACGAACCCGATGCCGCTCCGCCATGTCTATAAAAAAAATTACCGTTTCGATACGGTATTTGCGGCCAGGGGCTGCCCGATGGACTGCGACTTCTGCTCGGTACCCGCGCTCTTCGGCAGCCAGTTCAGGCCCAAGCCGGTACGCGACGTCGTGGCCGAAATCGAGACCTTCAGGAACTACTACTATATACTCGACGACACGGTGTTCGGACGGCCGTCGACCTATGACTACTATCTCAACCTGTACCGTGCGATCGGATCGCTGAAAAAGAAACGCTACTGGACCGGCCAGGGAACACTCGATGCCGTCGGCAATGAAAGGGGGCGCGGGGTAATCAGGGCTGCGGCGGATTC
The DNA here is from genome assembly GCA_022709405.1 of Spirochaetota bacterium. GTDB lineage: Bacteria > Spirochaetota > UBA4802 > UBA4802 > UBA5550 > JAKLIV01. Next base: position 6,564 of record JAKLIV010000083.1, on the reverse strand, counting down.
GGGACTGCTTTATGCAGCAATCGGGATGGAGTCGGTGAACCCGGCGACACTGCAGAAAAGCGGCGCGATTAAAAAAACCGGGGCTGCCGACCCGGCAGGCGCGATCGAGAAAATGAAAGAGCATATCCGCTTCATCCAGGATCTGGGAATCATCGTTTCGGGATGGTTCGTTCTCGGCTACGACGACGACACCATAGACACGTATTACAGGACGCTTGATTTCTGCCTGGAAACGAACATTATCCCGGTGATTTTCCCGGTCACGGCCCTTCCTGGAACGAAACTGTACGAGCGGCTGAAAAGAGAAAACAAGCTGGACGAGTCAAAACTCATCAATTACCGCAATCCCCGAATCGACGATGCAGAGGTGTATGATGCGCTGAAATACATTGCGCGGACAGGCTTCTCGGCAAAGCAGATTCTGAAGAACATCGGATTTTACCTTCCACGGTTCGGCGGCGACCGCATCCATAAAACGGTGTTCCTGGCGGTCCTGCAGGCCAAGCTCAAACAGGGAATCGGCGTGGCCAACGACATATTCGTTCCCGGCAGGCAATCTCCCGAAAAATTGAAGCCGGGCGCCGAGAAATAACGATTATTTCTTGCTGAGCTCTTTTGCTATGAATTCGGCGATGGTATCGATCGACTTCAGGATGAACCGGGCCTGGTTCTGGTCGTCGATCCTGACGCCGTATTTCTCCTGGAGCGCCATGACTATTTCAAGGCCGTCGATCGAATCGAGGCCGAGATTCTCGTCTTCGAAAAGGGACGCGTCGTCCGCGATGTCCTCGGGACCCACGTCGGGAATGTTCAGCGACTCGAGGATCAGCACCTTGATTTCTTCTTTGAGTTCCCTGGTAACCTTGACTTCCATGTATCACCTCATGAATAATTTTTCGTCGTAATATTATTATAATGGGGGTGAATACCCCCCAACCCCCCATCGGGGGGCTTAAAGACAAATCATATTATCAATAGTTCTAAACCCCCTCTGGGGGTGGCGAGCATCGCGAGCCGGGGGCCTGAATCCTCACCTCATAGCGTCTTCGCGATCCTGGCCAGGTCGGTGAAGAACTTCTCCTCGGCATCGGCCTGGCGGGCGATTTTTTCACTGAGCTCCCTGAACTTCGTTTCGCCGAAATCGTGGTTCTTGCCCATGCGCGCCGCATAAATCGAGATCCTGCGCCAGTCGTCGCCAACGAGCATCATCCTTTCCGACATTTCCCTGAGCGCCGGGGCGTTCAGCTTTTCGGACGCCTGCCTGAGGAACGTGGCGTACATGAAACGGTAACCGGCGCCGCCCGTGCCCTGGTCCTCGAGAAGAATGTTTATCTTCATGATCTCGTGAGAGAGATGGTCCTCGTTGCGCGCCATGCCGGGCCATTCCATGATTTTTTTCGAGAACAGGCGAATCCCCTTCACGCCGACCTGCTTCACCGGGAGCCTCAGCATGTTGAAACACGCGGCCTTTATGCCCTTCCTGATCGCGGCGTCGATGTCGGGATTCTGCGGAACGCGCACCGGGTAGAACAGAAAGCCCCTGGGATCGAAACTGCCGCCGGGATAGCGGCCCTTGCGCAGCGATTCGCGCTCGAGCTCCGCGAGTTCGGTCGAATAGCAGTCGCTCACCAGGAACTTCGATCCCTTTCTGCCCACGATGGTCAGGTAGTGAAAATTGAAATGCGCGCGCATGTACGCAGGCAGGTAGTCCATGTAGTAAAAATCGGTCCTGCACGCGACCGGTATCCCTTTATCGAGCAGGGCGTCGATCGCGTCCTCGCCCTTCTTCTGGTCCCTGTATTTCGCGGTCGAGAACTTCACGCCGAGCCTGCGGGACACGCCCCGTATCATCTGGCCCGGAAAATTGCGGACCACGAAGGTCGGGAACGGAAGCGCGGGCGTCTTGAAATACAGAAAGAGTATCCCGCTCGAAATGCCGAAGACCATGGGTTCGGTCAGCGGGAGCCCGCCGTGGTTCAGGAGCCCGGTAACCGTTCCGGACTCGCAGTGCGCGAACATACGGTGCTCGAACGGAATGACCAGATCGTTCATCTTGTTCATGTTTTCAGCCTTCTATTCGTAAAAAGTAAAACAGTGGATTTTTTGTTTTTTCAGCCCTGATTTGTAAACCACTTTTTTTCGTGACAACCGCCTGCATGAGGTTGACGACCGGCACGTCGAATACCTCGGCGTAGCGTTTCAGCGTCCTGAGGGTCATGGTCTCAAACCCTTCGGGCGTCAGGTGCTTTTTCACCTTGCGGACCGATATTCCCACCCTGCCGGCGAGCTCGACCTCGGTGAGCTCCTCGAGCATCATATACAGCATAATCGGGGTCGCCTCGCCGTTTTTGATCTTCCCGAGAAATTCGTCTTCGATCTTTTTTTTCTTGTCCCAGAAATCGTCGACATAGTTTTTGACCAGGTACGATCCGGTCATGATCGAATCATATGACCCGTCGTCTTTCTCGACGTACATGACGAGCTGGTGCGTGTCCTTACCCTCAACGCGGGCGTCCTTTTCCTTCATCGGAACCTCCTGTGTGACGGCTGCTGCTGCGCCGCATATCGGTCACTGGCGTCTGCGCGAGGCAATCAGCGAGACTGTCAGCGTCACGATAAAAAAAGCCGAAAGTTTCATGACATGCGGCAGGATGTCCTGAATCCCCCCGCCCCTGACGAACAGATTGAGAAACGCGTCGATGCCCCAGCGCACCGGCGAAAGCAGGCTGCCCGCAATTTCGAGCGGCCGGGGCATCAGGTATACCGGCATCATGAGCCCGCCGAGTACGGCCATGATGACCACCATGACCGAGCCGAACATCGATGCCTGGGCGATGGTGCCGCCAAGTGTGCCGACCACCATGCCGAAACCCACCGCAGCGAGGGCCGAAGCCAGGGATGCGACTGCGAGGGCCCCGTATGCGTTCCCCATCACCAGCGCCGGCGTGCCGAAGAACGGCAGCGCATAAGTGCCGACCGCGATCATGAGCGCAAGCTGGCCCAGGCACACGATAACGTACACGATGATCTTCCCGGCGAGCAGGGTCAGCGACGAAACGGGGAGCGTGCGCAGACGGCTCGCGGTGCCGCTCCCCCGTTCGGTGATCAGGCTGCCTGACAGCGGTATGACGATAAAGAACATGGCGAAGAGCGCGAAGCCCGGCACGTTGTTCTGGACCATGCTCGGGACGACCTGTGCCTGTTTTTCCCTGGCGATTATCTCTTTTATATCGATGAGGCTCCCCGGCTTCCAGGGGAAATTTATCTCGGGGACCTCCATGGCGATGTCTTTTCTGCCGTATTTCTCGACGTTCTTCCTGATCTGCTCGTCCATGCCGGCCTTCAAAAGCCCGAAGAAGTTGTCGATGAGGATGCGCATCTCTACTCCCTGGACAAGGCGTTCGAGCGAGCTTTTCACCGTGTTCCGGTACGAGTCCCTTACCGCGGGATCGAAGTACACCACGATCCCGGAAAGCCCGGCCCCGCTCCTGAAATACTCGTCGAGCGCCTTTTTATCGGCCATGGACCTTTTTGCGAGCTCGCGGGCGCGCGCCCGCGCCGCTGCCGACGCTCCGGCCGGGACCGCGATCCCGATCTGGTAATCGCCCCGTGCAATCGAATCCCTGATATCGTCCTCGGCAAGGGCCGCGGCTGGCCCGCTCTTGATGATGTCGAAAACGCCGGATTCGGCGAGGCCCGACTCGATGCTTGTGCCGACCTGGCCGCGGTCATTGTCGACGAACAGCAGAGGGATCTTCGATTCCTTTATTTCGGTGAGGGTCTTCTCCTGGGCGAGCGTGACGACGATGACCAGGAACACGGGCATGATGAAAAGTATCACGAGCCCGGCAATGTCACGGGTTAGAAGAATGGCCTCTTTCTTTATTGCCGCGAGGAGCTTCATCGTCTATTCCCTCAGTTTCTTCCCGGTAAGTTTGAGAAACAGCTCGCCCAGGTCATTGCATCCCTCGCCCCGCGCCAGGTCGGCCGGGGCCCCGTCCCGTATCACCCTGCCGTCATCGATGATGACGACACGGCCGCACAGCGCCTCGGCCTCTTCCATGTAATGAGTCGTGTACACGACCGTCGTTCCCTTCCGGTTTATGTCTTTGACGAACTCGAAGATCAGGTTGCGCGACTGGACATCGACGCCCACCGTGGGTTCGTCGAGGAAAACCAGTTCGGGCCGGTGGATGATGCCGGCCACCAGGTTCGCCCTTCTTTTAATCCCCCCTGAACAGTCGGAGGCTTTTTTGCGCGCGTGCTGCTCGAGCTGCATTGCGGCGAGCCCGTCGGCGACCCTTGACTTGAGCGCCTTTCCCGAAAGGCCGTGCATGCTCGCGAAAAACTCGATGTTCTCCCTGAGGGTCATGGCGGGGTACAAAGCGATATCCTGAGGAACGAGGCCGATCATGCGGCGGATTGCCCCGGGGTTTTTCCTGAGATCGGTCCCGCACACGGACACCTCGCCGCCGGTGAGTTTCAACAGGCCGCACATGATCGATATCATGGTGGTCTTGCCCGCGGCATTGGGGCCCAGCAGGCCCATAAACTCGCCCTTTTGCACCGAGAGGCTGATCCCCTTGAGGGCCTCCTCGGAGGAGCCGCGATAGGTCTTGGTCAGGCCCCTGACCTCGATGTCCAGTTTGTTGTTCAAATCGAGGATGTCCCCCTGATACATTATAACCGGCAAACGGCCATTTTCAAGATAAGCCCGCTTCGAAAAAATCCCAGTAATTAATAAACGGCGCAGGCTGGATGTCAATAGTTTTTAACCGGGTTGGGATGGCGGCTCGAATTATGGGGAAACCCTGATATGTTTTCACGGTTTTACGCGGGGCAGGAATGCAGTTTTAACGTGGTCGAATAAAATGACGGCAAGCTCAATGAAAAAAATTTGGCGCCCATGTCACCGGCAGCTTTCAGAGACCGACGAAACGTACTGCGGGGCGAGATCGCCGCACGTTTCCGAGCCCGCGAAAACCCCTTTTGACGATATAATGATTTTTTTACCGCTGAGCTCAAGCCATTGACGGGTGAATTGCCGCGAAAGGGGCGCATAAGACCAGTGCCATCTTTCCTCACGATATCCGTGCTTGCGGCCGGCAGTATAGGGCATGCAGAACCCGAAGCGCGTCGCGTTCACGCGCAGCCAGTCGTACAGGATCTTCCCGTCACCCCTGTCGAAATACCGGTTGGCGAGATCGTTTATGTCAACGTCCGTCCCCCAGTGATGACGAGAGGTCCCGGGCATCGAGGAATATCGAAGGATTTCAAGAGCGCGGGCGCGAGGGTCCCTGACTGACTTCGAGAGATCCCTGCCTCCCACAAGCGTTGCGCCGTTGTATTTTTCTTCCCAGATTTTTTTCTGGTCCCAGAAAGTGCGGGTCGAACTCCTCACGAAAAATTCCGTTTTCGGATGGTCCTTTCTGAACGCCGCAATCAAGTCGTGAAGCGCGGTCGCTGCCTCTTTTCGCAGATAATGCTTTCTTCCGTCGGAAGGTATTTTAAGGGAGGCCAAATCGACGAACAAGGGGTGCGCCGCGGGATCGAACCTCCCGGTGAGGTAATCGGACACGCTCACCGGGCCGTACAGGCCGTTTTCGGAAGCTGCGCCCCCGCAGAAGACGGCGGGGATGGAAAAAAGAGCGATCAGGACAAGGCTTCTCATATCCGGTTGGTTATCACCGCGCGTAATATCGCTTTTACGGTTAGGCGACGAGACCTGATTCGGATTTCCTGCTAATGGAAATGGAACGGATAGCCTCGCTCTCGGTCCTGAATATGTCGAACATCTGCTGGATATTGATGATTCTGAAAAAATTATCCACTGCGCTGTTGCGGTCATTGCATAAAACCAGACGCTTCCCCCGTTCAGCAAGATGCCGTTTCAGCGAAATGAATATGCGCAGCCCCGAGCTTCCGAGATGATCGAGTCCCTCGAGAACGATAATCATGTGATTGTCCGGATTATTGTCAGCCATGTCGAAAAGAATGCTCTCGGCGGATTCCGATTCAAAATAATCGAGCCTGCCGTTCAGATAAACAACCGTTGCATCTTCAATTATGTTATTCAGTATGTTCATCGATCCCCTCAATTGTATATCTTACTTTTTCGACAACTCTATTGTGACAACTTATCATTATTTTTTGTCAAGTACAATTATTATGTCTCATTTAACCTGAGTCCGGCAAGCCTGGTGCTCCCCTCTGCGGGGAAGATACGATCTTGTGATGATGTATCCAATTGAAAATTTGATAAAATCGAACAATTCATGGTTTATTAATATATAAATAATTATATAGTTAATTATTTAATAAATAAATAGATTTATTGACAATATAACCGTATCTTTCAAAATATGGTAAAAATTGAACTAACGCCGCTTCTACCGGCTTTTGTGACACCCGTTCCTAAAGCCGGGATAAGCGTCTCTTCTGGAGGTATACAATGAACGCATTCAGGCCTTATGACGATACAACGATTCCCGGCATATTCAAAAATCAGGTGGAGAAAAGCCGCGATAAAATCTTTGTAAAAATCCGCGATGAAAACAAAAAATG
>JAKLIV010000082.1 GCA_022709405.1 Spirochaetota bacterium | reverse complement strand
GGGGGTGCAGTCATGAGATTCGGAATAGCGAAAAAAAATCAGATGCACGGCAACGACCTCGATCTTTTCAGGCGTGAATTGTCATCCATATTCGATGACTTCTTCGATCTGAAAAGCACCGGACTTACTGAGTTTCAGTGGGCACCTGCTGTCGATGTCGAAGAGACGAAGAATGAAATTAATGTTAAGGCAGATATTCCCGGACTCAGTGAAAAAGATCTGAACGTTTCTCTCGAGAACAATGTTTTAACTATATCAGGAGAGAAAAAAGAAGAGAAAAAAGAGGAAGCAAAAGACCGGCATTACATTGTGACTGAAAGAAGATACGGATCTTTCAGCAGGTCCATAAGGCTTCCGGAAGGGATCAACAGCGAAAAGATCACCGCGAAATTCAAAAACGGCGTGCTCCATGTGATGATCCCGAAAACCGAGCAGGAAAAAACAAAAAAAATATCGATCAGTGTGAACAAATAGGAGGTCTATCATGTTAACGTACAATATTTTCGATGATGTGCTTGAATTGAGAAATCTGGTGGACAATTTTTTCAGGGATGTACCCTCGAGGGGGGCTTCCAGGGATTATCCCTATATAGACCTGTATGAAACGGATGCAGGTCTGCAGATCAGCGCGATTCTGGCGGGAGTGAAACCGGAGGATGTTTCTGTCGAACTGGTGAACAACAGCATCATCATTGAGGGCGAAAAGAAGAGCGACTATACCGAGCATCCCTATATCAGAAAGGAGAGGGAATTCGGGAGATTCAAGAAATCGGTCAAACTTCCCTACAGGGTGGATGCGGGGAATGTTCAGGCCGCAATGAAGGACGGTATCCTCACCGTGAAGCTCACGAAAAGCGAGGATGCGAAACCCAAGAGAATTGAGATACACTGAGGAGGTGATACCATGGCAACGAAAAGAATGAAGGACAATTATTGCGAGGAATGCATGATCGTTCCGGTGGCAGATATATATGAAACTGATGATGCATATTCCCTGAAGCTGGAAATGCCGGGAGTGAAGAAGGAAAACCTGGAAATAACGATGAATGATAATGAGCTTGAAATTTCAGGGAAAATTCAGAAGGACGAGACCAATGGAAAGAACCTGAAATATTCGGAGTACGAGCTGTTTGATTACTACAGAAGCTTCAGGGTCGGCAACGATATCGACCGGAATTCGATCAAGGCCGAACTGGATAACGGGATTCTTACGCTGACGCTTCATAAAAGCGAGGAGGTAAAGCCCAGAAAAATACAGATAACGGCTTCGTAATGGACTGATTAAAGTCAAACAAAGGTTGGTTAAAGGCAGGTATCAGCGGAGATTATTGGTGCCTGTCTTTTTTTTATCATGTGCTTGTAAACATGCGAGGCGTTTGTATAATAGGTTCATGTGTGGCAGATTCGCCCAGACAATTCCCATCGCTGAAATCGTGAAAGAATATTTCATTGATGAAGTGATCACCACGGTTTCACCGAGCTGCAATATCGCCCCCGGGCAGAGGGTTGCAGCCGCTGTCCGATCGGTAAAAGGGAGAAGACTTCTTGTCGACTTCCACTGGGGACTGGTCCCGTCCTGGGCAAAAGACCGATCCGTGGGGAACAGGCTCATCAACGCCCGGGCAGAAACCGTGGCCCGGAAGCCGAGCTTCAGGAAATCCTTTGAAACGAGAAGATGCCTTGTCATCGCCTCCGGCTTCTATGAATGGAAGAAGGAGGGGAAACTGAAAAGGCCGTATTATTACAGTTTGGTCTCGAAGAAGCCGTTCGCATTTGCCGGTCTGTATGACCGCTGGACCGCACCCGGCGGCGAGATCCTCGAATCCTGCACCATAATCACCACCGAAGCGAACAGCAGCGTCCGCCCGGTTCACGACCGGATGCCGGTCATGCTCAAACCTGAAAGCGGAAGCATATGGCTGAACAGCGCATCCGGGCCGGCCGATCTGATCGCTCTGCTGTCTCCGTATCCTTCTGATGAAATTCAAGCGTATCCGGTTTCTTTTGCAGTCAACTCTCCTGCCAACAATGGCCCGGAATGCATTGAGCCCTGGGATCCTCAAAAATAATACTAAACATTTGTTGACATATTCTTCACCTGATATTAATATGGATAGGTGAAGGAGCCATGAACGTGAAAATCAATGGAAGGGATTTCAGGCTTTTCGGCAAAAAGGATGAGCGCCCCATCTGCCTTGTCCTTCTTTCGGAGAAGATCGCCGAAAACGCACAGGAGCCCGGGACCGCAAACCCCGGAGGAGCGTCGATCCCGAATGAAAGCCTGACTGTGCTCGTTCCGGAAGGGGAGGGGCGTGAATGACCGGGGGCGCGGCATTTTTCGGCCGCGGCATAGGCGGCGTGTACCGGTGTTCGACCGGCATCAGTGCCCGTCTTCCGCTTTTCGTGGCGCGGATTCCGGCCGGGTTTCCCTCGCCGGCCGATGATTACATCGACTGCGCGCTCGATCTCAACGAGCTCCTGGTCAGGCACCCGGCTGCGACGTTTTTTGTCAGGGTATCGGGCGATTCCATGACCGGCGCTGGCATCTTTTCAGGGGATATTCTGGTGGTCGATCGGGCCGAGCAGGCCGCCCACAACAGCATCGTCATAGCCGAGCTTGACGGCGAGCTCACGGTCAAGCGCCTGGTCAGGGAGGGGAGCGCCCTGTACCTTTTTCCCGAGAACCCGGCCTACCGGCCCATCCAGGTCACCGGCGACACCGCATTCAGCGTGTGGGGGGTGGTGGTGCACGTGATCCGCAGCCTGCGCGGCGAGCGCTCCTGAGCCTGTTTTTTTTCTCGGTGGTTTTCCGTGTACGCCCTGGTCGACTGCAATAATTTCTATGTTTCATGCGAGCGGGTTTTCGATCCCTCTCTCAAGGGAAGGCCCGTGATCGTGCTTTCGAACAATGACGGAAACGCCGTGGCCCTTTCCAACGAGGCAAAGGCTCTGGGAATCCCGTTCGGCGCCCCGTATTTTTCGCTGGCCCGGGCCATCGGAAAATACCGGATCGCGGTGCGCTCGTCCAATTACAGCCTGTACGGCGACATGTCCCGGCGCGTCATGGACGTGCTTTCGGCCTGCGCTCCCGAAATGGAGATCTATTCCATCGACGAGGCCTTTCTTTTTCTCGGCGGAATCTCGGGCGTCACCGGTCTGGGCCGCGCCATCCGCGAGCAGGTGCTCGCCTGGACCGGCATCCCGGTTTCGGTCGGCATCGCCTCCTCGAAAACACTGGCCAAGCTCGCGAGCAGGGTCGCCAAGAAAGACCCCGCCCTCGGAGGGGTCTTCAATATCGCCGAGGCCCTGACCGACGAGGTGCTCGCGTCGGTCAGGGTCGAGGACGTGTGGGGAGTGGGGCGGCAGTATAAGGCCCTTCTCAACGGCCGCGGCATCCGCACCGCGCTGCAGCTCAGGGACGCTCCCGAGCGGTGGGTGAAAAAGAACATGACCATCTGCGGCCTGCGCACGGTCATGGAGCTGCGCGGCATCCCCTGCATCCCCCTGGAGGACACCCCGCAGCCCAAAAAGGCGATCGTGTCGTCGCGGTCGTTTGGCCGGCCGGTCGAAACGCTGTGCGAGATGCAGGAGGCCGTGGCCTCATACGTCACGCGGGCGGCCGAAAAGCTGCGCGCGCAGCGGGGGCTTGCCCGGTCGATGATCGTGTTCATCGGCACGAACCCTTTCAGGGAGTCCGACCCGCAGTATTCGAACGGCATCAGCTGCGGGTTTCCGGTGCCGCTTTCGTACACGCCCCACATGATCAGGTACGGTTTGCGCATGATCGAGCGCATCTACCGCCCCGGGTACCGGTACAAGAAGGCCGGGGTCGTGATCCCCGACATCGTGCCCGAAGGAGAGCGTCAGCTCAGCCTCTTTCATCCGCCTCCTGACCCCGCGCGCGCCAGGCTCATGGAAACGGTGGACCGCCTCAACCGCGAGATGGGCAGGGGAGCGGTGCGCTTCGCGGCCGAAGGCTGCGGCCGGGCGTGGAGCATGCGGCGTTCGTTTCTCTCGCCGCGCTATACCACCCGGTGGGACGAGATCGCGGTGGTGAATGCGCGGTGAACGGTCAGGCTTTCCCTTGTTCGGCAAGGATGTCTTTATAGGCTCGGGCGGATTCGGGATCGGCGAGGCCGGGGTCGAGCTCCACGAGGTGGACCATCACGAATTCCCTGCGGGTGATCGCCGGATGGGGTATGCGTAGCCTTTCGGTGCTCATGATGATCCGGCCGTACAGGAGGATGTCGAGGTCGATGGTGCGGGGCCCTTTCGGGATGTCTCTCTTTCTGCCCATGGACTTTTCGATCGCGAGCAGCGCGTCAAGGAGTTCATCGGGCGGGATTTCAGTTTCGATCGCGATGGCCTGGTTGAGAAAATCCGGCTGGTCGAGATACTCTACAGGCGCTGTTTCGAGTACGCTGCTTTTGCGGATTACGGTGATTCCCGGTGTTGATTCGATCAGGCTTATCGCCCGGGACAGGTTTTCTTCGCGGTCTCCGAGATTTGTTCCCAGGCCGATATAGGCCGTGGCCATTACTGGCTTTCCCTCTGGTCCTTGCCGCTGAGCTCCATGATCACGGTCATTTCTTTTATCCTTGAAAGCACCCTGCCTCCGGAAAGGTCCTTGAACTCCTCGTGCGGGTTTTTGTTGGAGGTGAACACCGTGAATTTTTCGCCCTCATAGCGCGCGTCGACCAGGTTGTACAAGGTCTCCTGTTCCCACTCCGTGTCGCGCTGTACGCCGAAATCGTCGACGACGAGCACGTCAACGTCGGCGAATTCTTTTTCGATTTTGCTCGACATACCGTAGGTTTCGGACCCCTCGGCAAATGTCGCCTTGAGTCTGTTGAAAAAGGTGCGTGAAATCTTGATATAGCGGCCCTGAACGGCATGGTGAATGATGAGCTCAGTCAGTATGATGGATGCAAGCAGCGTTTTCCCTGTGCCGGGATTGCCCCACAGAAAGAGGCCCTTCGATACATCGGGGAATTTTTTCACCGTTTCATACGCCTGGAGCTTCGCCTTTTTTCCGAGCTCGCTATAGACTTTAAATGCATCCACCCGTTTCCAGCGGTAATGCTTGTCGATGCCTGAATTGGCGTATATTTCCAGAATTCGGTCGATTTTCATCATGGTTTCACGGCAGGCGCAGCTCTTGATCAGGCCGTTTTCGTAGTAATAATAGGGCTCCTCTCCGCCGCAACGGCATTTGGGCACCACACATTTCGGACACGGCACCAGTGCGTTCTGGCCGAGCTCGCCGAAGTGTTTGTTGAAAACTATCCCGCTTCTGTCGCAGAAATCGCAATAAGCGGGGCCTGTGCTGTGTTGTTTTTCGGGCATTGGCGGTATCTATGAATCCGTATAATCAGATGCTGTTAATATGCCACGTGAGCTTTAATGTCAACAACATTAACCTGATGTGACAACCAAATGGGAATTATAGGCCGGAACAGGCAGGTTTCCGGAACCTCGGCTTTTAAAAAAGCCCGACAAAGCAAAAAATGGGTCAATTTTACCTCTTTTGTTGACGATAGTATTAAAGATATACCATTATTAATCACTGAAATAAAGGGTTGAGGTATCTTTGTATGAAATCAGCGAAATATACGAGTACGGCAGTTGTTCTCTTCCTCTCAGCGGCCATATTGCTCATGATGCATTTCCCCGGATATTCCCAGCAGGCTGGCCAGGAAGCAGCAGTAAAAAAAGAATCCGCCGAAGACAAAGACAAAATCCAGGAAGAGGATATGGGCTGGAGGATCAGGGACTTCAAACCATATATACTGGCTATCAAGGAACTGGAAAAACTGAACAAGGAATATTCGGAAAACCTGCTGAAGCTCGCCATCGACGAATATTCGACCGGCCTCGACATCCTTGAAGACATGGAAAACGAGATTGTCAAAATCAGGGAAAGCCATAAAAAGCAGAGAAACCTCAACGAGAGGTGGTACTGGCAGGAAATCGATCGCAAAAACCAGCAGAGCCGCCAGATCGCATACAAAAAAGTCGAAGCCAAGGTGAAGGCGATCACATATCTTACCAAAGCGATAAACTATATGGATGAAGTGCAGTCTCCGGAGGTTCGCCAGGATCCGAAGTACAGTAATTTCATGTCGCGACTGTTCCAGGTCTATGTGTCGACCCAGTATGACATTCAGAACTTCAAGCCGTGTATTCCGATTCTCGAGCGCTATATCACGCTTTCCGAAAAGAACAAAAATGACATATGGGCGTATATCTACCTCTCGAGCTGCTACGGGTATATGGAAAAGATACTTCAGAAGTACCGTCACGCGACCGAGGACGAAATACTGCAGTTCAAGAACAAGAAAAACAGAAGCATGCTTCAGGCTACCGAACTCAAATACGGTATCGATTCTCCCCACTTCAAGCACCTGCAAGAGGTGGTCGAGCAGGATGAGAAGAAGAGCGAGCGTATAAACGATTTCAATTGATTGATTCCATACGAAAATCCCGTCCATAAGCGACAGGGGCTGTCCCAAAAGGGCAGCCCCATTTTTTTATTGCAATCCTTCAACACTGAAAAATCCAAAAATAGTTGCAAAAAAATCATACTGCTTCATAAAGTATGATTTTTTTATTATTTTGGCCTTTGTTGCATATATGATACACAGTATATATAATTTTTAGTCAAATTCGTCTATATTCTATGGGTATAATTAAAATTGATAAGCAGCTAACAGATTCAGAAGTTATAGGGCAATAAAATTACACTTTGGCACGTTAATTGCGTTATTTATCTGAATATATCATGAATAAAATAATACGCTGTTGGATCGTTAAACCGTTTTAGGCTTTCCCCATTCGGTGTTCTTACGATACATACTCATGAACAATCCACTGACAGCTGGTCCTTGTTTTTACCAAACAGACCCTGGGGAAAGATTTTTATTACAAAATTAGAAACACGGATCGTGGCATTCATCACATGATTGGCACCAGAGGGAGATAGAATGAAAATAAACCAGAAAACAAAAATTCCGGCGCATCAGAAGAACGTGCATGAGTACTCGGTCAAGGCATCGACACTTGTTGACGTACTCAGGGGGCGGATGAAGGTCAAGCAGGATTTTCTGATTTTCATGGACATGAAAAACCATGAGAAGAAGATTAGCGCGGCCGAGGTGGTGGCCAGGTCAGAAATGACCGCTCAATATCTGATGGCCCAGGGACTCAGGAAGGATGACAAAGTCGTCATCATGCTCCCCACCGGCGAGGAATTCGTTTATGTTTATTTCGGCACCCTGATGGCCGGCGGAGTTCCGGTGCCGGTAAGCCAGCCCGCAGGCACAAGCAACCTCGAAAAATATCTCGGAAATCTGAAACATATCATAGTCGACTGCGAAGGAAAATTTTTCATCACTTACGATAAAATGAAGATGATCATCGGCAGCATGGTCGGGATCACCTCTCTGGGGACTCATTTTCTTTTCACGAACGAGATTTTCGGTCATGCGCATCAAACCGGTGAGAAATTTCCGCTGCCCGAGATAGGTTCTGAAGATATCGCCCTGATACAGTACACTTCGGGCACGACCGGACATCCGAAGGGCGTGCTTCTTTCGCATAAAAACCTGATCCACAATATTCACGGGATCGGCGTGGCGAGCGCCATGGCCGACGGCGATGTGGGAATCAGCTGGCTGCCGCTGTACCACGATATGGGACTGATCGGCGGTCTTTTCACCACCATGTACTGGAACATGCCCATCGTGCTCATGAAACCCGAGGCTTTTCTGTTCAGGCCTCAGTGGTGGATGGAGAATATAGGACGCTACAAGGTTACCATGGGCGTAGCCCCGAATTTCGGCTATCATTACTGCGTGACGAGAATTTCCGATGAGGATCTCCACAGGATTGACCTGAGAACATGGCGCCTCGCCCTGAACGGCGCCGAGCCGATCGACCGGATCACCCTGCAGAAGTTCATCGACAAGTTTCGCGCATGCGGCCTCAGGGACAACCTGTTTTTGCCGGTATACGGGATGGCCGAGAACAGCCTGGCAGCGACGTTCCCGGCGCTCGACAATACCACGGTCGTCCGGCGCTTCGACAGGCAGATGCTCGAGGAGGAGCACCTGGCCCTCGATTCGGACTCCGAGGATTCCAAGGACTTCATCGACCTCGTTGCGGTCGGTTATCCCCTGCTCGGGCAGGAGATCAGGATTGCTGACGAAAAAGGGAACACCATGTTCGAACGGCAGGTCGGGGAAATCCTCGTGAAGAGCCAGAGCCTCACCATCGGCTACTACAAGAACACGGAGGCGACCAATAACACGATAAGGAATGGCTGGCTTTACACGGGAGACCTGGGCTTTATCCTCGACGGAATGCTTTTCATATCCGGAAGAAAGAAAGAGATGATCATCAAGCGCGGTAAAAATATCTACCCGTACGACGTCGAGCGTATAGCGGCCACGGTCGAGGGCGTCAGGCTCGGAAGCTGCGCTGCATTCGCCATTGAAAACCAGGAGGAAGGCACCGAGGACCTCGTGCTGGTCTGTGAGTCGGTGATCCGCGACAAGGAAAAGATCGAAGATCTTCGCAAGGCAATCAGCGGGGAGATCATGGCGCGGCTGGGATTCAGGCCGGATGATATCCGCATCGTGCCAAAGGGAACCGTTCCAAAAACGACAAGCGGAAAGCTCCAGCGTGTTCTGTGCAAGAAAATATATCTCGAGGACGATTTCATCGAATCAGGGATACAGGACAAAATTCTTCTTTTCAAAACAGTCATCCTCAGCTATTTTCAGCTATTGAAAAAAATGGTCAGCGGTTTTTTCGCACGGTCAAGGAAAGCGGTCTGATCGACGCCGGAAAACGCCCCAGAAAAGACAAGATTACCCAAGGAGAGAGATTATGGGACCCATAAGCAGGGAGAAAGTGAAAAAGGACTTTATCGCTATCATCGCCAAACTGGCGCAGACACCCCCCGACAAGATCAGGCTTGAAGACCGTTTTGTCGACGATCTCGGGTTTGACAGCCTCAAGAGCATGGAGGCCCTTTCGCGCATAACCGAAGAATACGACATAGATCCCGACATCGACGAAGTCCTTGACCTGCAGACCGTGGGCCAGGTGATCGACTACATGATCAGGTATCTTGAAAAAAACAAGGCATAACCTGGTGCTGGAGTATCAATGAGCGCATTAATCAGTGATGAAATAAAGCAGCGCGCGGCGTTCGTTTCCGAAGTCAAGAAGCGTGACATGTACACCTACTGCCTCGAGATCACCTCGTCGTGCGCCAATGAGATGACCGTTGCAGGAAAAAGATGCGTCAATTTCATTTCGAACAACTACCTGGGCTTCTCGACGCACCCTAAAGTGAAAGAGGCCGCGGCCGAAGCGATAAAAAAATACGGCCTCGGGATCGGCGGCTCTCCGCTCATGTGCGGCACCACCGACCTTCACAACAGGCTCAAGGAGAGGATCGCTTCGGTCTATTGCCAGGGCGGCGCGGCGCTTTTCGCCAGCGGATACCAGGCTCTTCTCGGCTCGGTCCAGGCAACGGTGGGCAAGGGCGACGCCGCATTGCTCGACCAGCTCGTGCACCGGAGCATAGTCGACGGCGTCACCCTTTCGGGGTGCGACAAGCGCATGTGGATGCATAACGACATGGAAGACCTGGAGTCGCTTCTTGAGCGGGCAGGTAAGAAATACCGGAGAATGCTTATCATCGTGGATTCCGTGTACAGCATGGACGGCGATATTGCCAACCTTCCGGAAATGAAGCGCCTCGCTGGCAAATGCGGGGCGCTGATCCTCATCGACGAGGCGCATTCTCTCGGCGTCATCGGGAAAAAGGGCCACGGCCTTCTCGATCATTACGATATGCCGGGAGGCGCCGACGTGATAAGCGGCACCTTCTCCAAGTTCGCGGGCGCAGTTGGCGGATTCGTGGCCGGTCCCGAGGAATTCATAAGCTACCTGAACCATGCGGCGTCGCCGTACATGTTTTCGGCCTCGCTGCCGCCGGTATTGTGCGCGGGGGTACTGGCTTCGTTCGACCTGCTCGAGAGTGAGCCGGAGTGGGTCGAGCGGCTCAGAGGCAACGTGAAGTATTTCATCTCTGGCCTGAAAGAAATGGGATTCGACACCGGCCCATCGAAGACGCCGGTGGTCCCGCTCATGATCAGGGATCAAGAAAAGACCATGCTGTTCAACCGCATGATCCTCGACAGGGGAATTTACGCTTCCCCGGTGGTTTACCCGGCGGTCGCACCTTCAGAGTCCCGGATACGGCTCGGCGTCATTGCGACACATACCAGGGATGACCTTGACAGGAGCTTCGAGGTATTCAAAGAAGTCGGAAAAAAATTGGAAATAATATAAGGATTACAGTATGTCAAATGTCACTGTCGTACCGATACCGAACACGAAAAAAGAAATAAAAAAATTTATCAAGTTCGCCTGGGAAATATACAAGGGCAATCCGTACTGGGTGCCGCCCCTGATCATTGACCAGCTTGAAAGAATCACGAAGGGGCCGTATCATGAAGTCGGGCTGATGCAGCCGTACCTGGCGTACCGTGACGGGAAGATCGTGGGTCGGGTGATCGCCCATTACGACAGGCGGCACAATGAGTATTTCAACGTGAAGCACGGCAGGGTCGGCTTTTTTGAATGCATCAACGACAGGGAAGTATCCCGCGCGCTTTTCAGCGCTGCCGAAAAATGGCTGAAGGACCAGGGAATGCTGGATGTTTACGGCCCGTATAATTTCCTGATGTATGATCCCTCGGGCCTGCTGCTCGACGATTATGACAATGTGCCCGCGGTCGAGCTCGGGTATAATCCCCCCTATTACAGGGAATTGTTCGAGGATTATGGATTTGAAAAGAACAGGGACTGGTACGCCTATCTCTTCACCAAAGACAACGAGCTGCCGTCGCTGTTTTACAAGTTCCACAAACAGGTAGAGAAGAAGGCCGCCGAACACAAGGACGGGCTCACCATAAGAAACATCGACCTGAAACATTATGAACGCGACCGGGATTACATAAAGGTCATCTTCAACAGGGCCTGGGAAAACAACTGGGGGCATTATCCCTTTAGCGACACCCAGATCGAGGCTTTCGGAAAAGACCTCAAACAGATCGCCAGGGAGCCGCTCATCATGTTCGCCTTCTATGATGAGAAGCCCGCCGCTTTTATCCTGTCGATACCGGATGCGAACTATGCCATAAAGAGGGCCAACGGCCGTCTGCTCCCCTTCGGCATTTTCAAGATTCTGCTGGGAATGCGGAAAATCACCCGTATCAAAACAATGCTCATGGGGGTGCTGCCTGAGTACCGGAGGCGGGGTCTGGACGTATATTTTTATATCGAAACGATAAACCGGGCGATCGCGATGGGATACACCGAGGCCGACATGTCCCTGATAGTGGAAGACAACCTTGACATGAGGAACGCGCTGGAACACCTCGGCGCGAAGATCTACAAGACATACCGGTTCTACAGCAAGCCGATCGCCTGACTTTACAGGTCGATCGACGTGCCTGACATGGCCTTGACCGGGCAGGCGATCTTGCACTGCCCGCAGGCGACGCATTTTTCCGGATAAAACCTGACTTCCATGGTCTCCCTGTCAATGGTCAGGGCGTCGACCCGGCACACCGCTGTGCAGGCGCCGCAGTGGACGCATTTTTCCTCGTCTTTCATGATCTTGTGAGCGAGTATTTCTACGATCACTCCCTCTCCGGTGAGATAATCCAGGCTTTTCTGAATGGAGTCGGCCGGTCCCTGCAGCCCCAGGATTATTCTTCCTTCAAGCTTGGGCAGTATCTTCGCTTCGAGCACGTTGAATTTCGTATCGAAGTCCCGGGCGAGCCTGTATATGATGGGCTTGTACATGATCTCTTTCTTGAAAATAAGCAGCACGTTTTTTGATTTCATTCTCATGTCTCCCCTGCCGGCGGGGTGATCTCCACGTCGCCCCGGACGGCCATTTTATCGCGGTGGATTATGACGACTCCGCGAGTTTTCTGCATTGAAAAAGAATAATCGAGCGCCCGGCCGAACGATGTTTCGTCCTGCACGAGATTGCATGTCCCGGTCGCGGCCGCGTCCGCGAACGCGGCGTCATCCGAGATCACCGTGACCGAATCCGCCCTGCCGAAGCTCAATGACGGGCCCGTTTTCCCAGAAGATGTGCATATCCCCAGCGAGAGGGTCGGTCCGACTTTTAGGGCGACCCTGGATTTGAAGAACAAGCTTTCGGTGAAGATAGTGACGGCGGCGGGCTCTTTGAGCCTGAGCCAGATGTCGCCGCCGTTTTCGACTATTATCTCGTCTGATTCTGCGGCGAGGGCCCTGCCTACTGATTCGGCTATTGCGCCCGCGACCGAGGCCATCGGTCCGGTCCCGGTTTCCTCTGACGCCAGATACATGCGGTCGATGATCTCGGGGCGGCCGGAAATGCGCTCGACCGGTTCAAACGAGGTGAGAAAGGATTGCTGCGTCTCGATGTGGTCCCGTATCTGCTGCCTGAGCTCCGCGAGCTTTTCTCGGGCGGGAACCGAGAGGTCGCTGCCCGCGCGTATGTAAAGGTCGGACGTTTCGATCCGGACCCTGAAAGAGGTCCATCGGTCGGTGGGATCGAAGTCCCGGTAGAATCGTTCAGCGTATCTCATCCTTTCTTCCCGCGAATGGAACGGTCGGCATGTGTATCTGCGGAGCGCCGAGGGTGAACCCGCGGCCGATCCAGTCCTTCAGGGTTTCGGCGATTTTTTTCGCCATCGGATAGCTCGAGAGCGGGGCGGACGGGATCTTTTTCCCACGCACGAGGATGGTCCCGGTTTTGAGTTCCGCGTAGCTGACGCTGCCGATGATATCCCCCTGGCCTGCAGGATAGGCCGAGCCGTAGTCGATTATCGGGCAGCGTATTTCGCTGTCCGGCCTGCCGGTGAAGTACGCGAGGTCACGGTTGAGGAGCGGGATTGGAATTCCGATCCCGACCATTATCGAGCAGCCGTAGCCGGTAATCGAAGCGCCCCTGACATAGGCCGCGTCCATTTCTTTCATGTTGCCGGTCACTGCGACGGTGCCGCCTCCCTCGACCGGGACGCCGTTTTCGCCGCGCATGCACGATGGATTGTGCTGGGTTCCCTGCCACGCGACGGCGCCGACCGCGCCGCCGAGAAATATTTTCGTGCCGGCGCCGATGGTCCAGTAGTACGGGTCGTTGAGCAGCGGCGAGAGCTGTCCGGCGGACGAGTAGTTCGCGTTTCCCATGTCGGGCCGGAGTATTCCCATGTAGGTGTAGATCGTCCGGTCGGTGAGGTTGACCGCGCAGTTGTAGTTCTGGTAGGCGTTTCTCGGATTGTACATGATCGCGTCGCGCAGATCGTTGATGGTGACCGTGGCCTGGTGCATCCTGAGGGGATAACAGTCGGTGCCGTATCCTTTCGCGGTGAGCCGCACCGGCCTTCCCGCGATGAGGTCTTCGATCACGTGTCCGCCGCCGTAGGAGAATTTTCCGGGGTGCACCATGTTCAGCGGATCGTCCTCCCTGACCTGAGTCGCGCCGATATAGCAGTCCACCGCCGCGATGCCGCCGTAGGCCTCGACGTCGTTGAGCCATACTTTCGTGGCCTTCATCCTGGGCCTCGTATGCCCGAAATTCAGAAAAGCGCCCGATGAGCACATGACCCCGAACGTTCCGGTGGTCACCACATCGATTTTTTTGAACGCAGTGTCGACGCCCTGCTCCTTTACTATCCCGGTCATTTCCTCTGCGGTGACGACGACCGCTTTACCTTCCCTGATCTTGCTGTTTATTTCATCGTAGCTCTTTTCAATTTTGATATCGCTCATCATTTTCTCCTTGCGCGCCTTCGCCGAGTATGGTCGAATGCTGCCATGCGGACCGGGATTTTGAAACAATCCCCGGAATTAACGATATTCAAATGAAATGCTATAAAATCAACCAGAAATTTATAGACCAGGACCCGGAGATGAAAGTTCAGAGCCTGTTTCACGGGTCCGGGGATTAAGGGAGCAGCATGGCGAGTTTTAAATTCTGCTGTGGATGGGCCGGTATTATGAAAAGGGCCGTTCCTGCATTGATCATTGTAATTGCCCTGGGCGCCCGAATCAGCCCTCAGGACCAGGGCCGGCCTTTTGAATCAATTTTACCCGAGTCTCCGTTTCTGCTGGTCAGGACGGTGAACCTGGGGGATTGTCTCGAATCCGTCAGGCTTGTGATCAACCGGCTTCTCTCTGACGGCGACCGGGCCCGGGTGACCGAAGAAATCACGATCATTGAAAGAAGGACAGGAATAAACCTGCTGGATGAAAATTCGCTGAAGAAAGCGGGGATAGACCCGGCACGCAGGGCGGCCCTTGCGTATTATTCCGGAATGCAGGAAAGGGGCGAGAGGATCGCGCTGCTGATACCGGTACTGGACGCGAAATCCTTCCAGCTCGGGTTTCCTGAAATTTTAAAGAAGGCTTCGGGCAGGCCGGACGCCGACATGTACCCGGTGATCAGTTCATACCGCTCACGCAGCGTGCACCAGATAGGCAAAGACATTTTCACCTCTGCGGTTGACGGCTACTTCATCGTCGCATCCGAAGGAGGGCTTCTGCAGAACATAATCGATACCGCCGAGGACGGCGCCGGCAGCCTGGCGCTCGACCCCGCTTATCGCGATTATCTTCAGAAGAAAAAAGAGGACTCCGATGTCGATATTTACATGAAGAGGGAGTTCCTTGCGGAAACGGCGAAAAAATTTCTGGAGCTCATAAGCGGCGCGCCTCAAGAAAAGAACGGGCCGCAAAACGGCGATGGGGGCGAAAAGTCAGGGAAAGAGAACTCGGACGGGCGGGAACCCGGCCGCGGCAATGACCCCGACAGGGACGGTGTAGAGGGATGGTTTTCTTCGGTGAATTACGCCGCCGTGGGGGTGTCGGTGAGAAAGGGGAAACTGATGGTAAACGCCGGCGTCGATCTCGACAGGTCGGTCGGACGGACCGCGGACCTGCTCGAATCCATAAAGAGCGGCGTTATCGGGGGTGCGCTCTACAACGCTGACGCAAACACCCTGCTTGTTCTGGGTCTCGATCTGGGGCGTTTCGAATCGTTCTGCGCCGGAGACGGCGCCTTGTGCGCGTATTACTCCGGAATCAAGAAGAAAATCATGAGCGATTATGCGATCGATATATCCGTCGATATTGTTCCATCGTCGGCCGGCATCGTCTGCTTTTTCATGGGGAGCGATTCGTATCCGACACTGAACAGCAGCTCGGTCGTATATTTTCCGCTCAGGGACAGCGGCGCCATTGCAGAAAAAACAGCATCCAGACTTGCGTCTCTGGGCAAGAAGGACGATGTGTGGGGTGAAACCCTGATAAAAGGATCAAAGGGCTTCTGGTATGTCGGCCCGTCCGACAGAAAGAGCTATCTCGTGTTCGATAAGCGGGGACTGTTCATGGGCAACAACACCGACCTGATCGGCGTATGCATCGGGTCCGGAACGCTTTCGTCCATGATGAAAGGTAGCCCTATCGTCGCCCGTATCGACGGCGATACGTTCCTGTTCGGCCTGATTAAGAAGAACAGCTTTCTCAAGACGATGCTCATGATGCAGTCGGGGAAGCCGGGCAAGGGGATGAATTTTTTTCAGAAAATCGGCGATATCGGCGTTTCAGGAAAAAGAAAAGACGGCTATGTGTCATTTCTCCTTGATGTCGATATCCTGCACCGGGAGAAATAGGTGAAATACCTTTTCGGACCTGTAAACTCGCGCAGGCTGGGCCTTTCTCTCGGGATCGACCTGGTCCCGTCAAAGACCTGTTCCCTCAACTGCCTGTACTGCGAGTGCGGATGCACGACCCTGCTTACCGACCGGATCGACGAGTACGTTCCCACCGCCGACGTTCTGCGTGAGCTTGAGGATTTCCTGTCTCCAGGGCCGAAACTCGATGTCGTCACTTTTTCAGGATCGGGCGAGCCGACGCTCCATTCGGGCATCGGCGCAGTGATTTCTTTCCTCAGGGATCGTTTCCCGCAGTATCGTATCGCGGTGCTCACCAACGGAACGATGCTGTGGAAAGAAGAGGTGCGCAAGGCCCTCATGCGCGCAGACATGGTCGTCCCGTCGCTTGACGCCGTAAGCGAAGAAGTGTTTGCCCGGATGCTGCGGCCTGCGCCGGGAATCACCGCCGAAAGAACGGTGCATGGGATCCTCCGCTTCAGTCGTGAGTACCGGGGATCCCTCGTGATCGAAGTGTTCATACTGCCCGGCGTGAATGACTCCCCGGCCGAGCTTGAAAAGATCAGACGGGTATGCCTCGAGGCGGGGCCGCAGTCGGTCCAGCTCAACAGGCTCGACAGGCCCGGCGCCGAGGACTGGGTCGAGAGCGCCGGCGACGAGCGCATGGCCGAGATCAGGGCGCTCTTCAGGCCGCTGAACGTTTCCGTAGTCGGCGGCCCGCCCGAAGATGCCTCCCGGACGTTCACTGCCAGGGACATCGATGATCTGGTGATTGCCACCGTATCAAGAAGGCCCTCGACCCTTGAGGATCTTGTAAGCGCACTCGGCATAAGCCGCGGGGAGATTTTGCGCACCCTGGAGAAGCTGGCAGCCGAGGGGCGTCTAAGCGCTGTCGATATGGATCGAGGCCGTTTTTACAGGCTGAAACAGGAGTGATCGATCGCGCGCCACGGGTGCGCCGTTGATCTGCGGCTTCAGGCTTATGGGGGTCAGTTCAGGGGCACGAGGATTTTAGCGAAGGTCTTCTGCCTGTGGTCGGTGGTGACGATGAAGTTTTTATAATGGATGTCGATATTCTTCAGCAATACGACAACCATTGACAGACCGAGGCCCATTCCCTCCGCTTCGGGATCGGGGTTTTCCATGTAGAATTCGGCGATGTTGTCGTATTTCGACGAGCGCTCGATGCGTTCGGTGATTTTTTTTAGCTCCTTTTCGGTAAGCGGGATGTTGTTGACCACTTCTATGATGAGGCTGTTAGCCTGTATTTTCAGGTATATTCTTGTCTGAAGGCGCTTCATCTTCGCCTTGATTCCGTATTCGAGCAGCGCCTCTTCGTTCAGGATCGACCTTATTTTGGCGACGACGTCGACGGTGTCTTCCACGTCGGTTATCTTGCCTTCGTCGATCAGGATTTTTTTTGCGTTGGCCTTGGCGGCGTTCGCTATGAGCTCCTTGATGCATGAGAGAATCGGCGTGAAGATTTCCTCTTTCTGGTGCTTTTCGAGGATTTTTGCCAGCGCGAATTTGATTTTATTTTCGGTGTCTTCCAGTACCGCGTATGAAATAAACACGATATCGCTCTGGTTTTTTATGGCCGTGAGCACTTCAAGCTGGAATTTTCTGTCGAGGGTTTCTTTCTGCATATCCACCTGATCCAAAACAGGTAATATAAATTCATTTTTGACTAATTTTTTCAAGCTTAAAATGCATTGGCGCAAAAATAAAAAAAATGCCGCTGAATATAAAATACTTGTCAAAACAGGGCTTATGAATATGTTTTACGCCATCTGTCCCATCCGGCCATTTTTATTTGAGCAGGGGTAACGCCATGATCGATCTTCTTTTCCCTTCAATTTCCGCGGTAGTCAGTCTTTCGCTACTTGCGATGGTTTTTGCGCTGATCCTTTCAGTTGCAAAGATAAAACTGCATGTAGAGAAAGATCCGCGCATCGAAAAGGTGCTTTCGGCCCTTCCCGGTGCAAATTGCGGCGCATGCGGCATGCCGGGATGCTCCGCCTACGCGACAAGGATCGTCGAAGAGAACTATGCGCTTAACCTGTGCCCTGCCGGCGGGAGCGAATCCGCCGTAAAGATCGCCGAGATCATGG
>JAKLIV010000081.1 GCA_022709405.1 Spirochaetota bacterium | reverse complement strand
CCCGAGGGATTTAATTGATTCTATGCGTATTGTATGACGGTTATCCTGGGATTTTTCAACGAGATGCTTGATGCAAAGCCTGTCTCTCAGGATACCCATGGTCTTTATTGCTTCAAGCTCGACAAGCGGCTTTTTATCGTTCATGGCCAGGACCAGGACATTCGAGATGGCCTCACTTTCGGTCTTGCCGGTCTTTGCCAGTATTCGAAGAGCGTCGATTTTCTCGCGCGGGGAACCATCGATGATTATCGAGTGAACTTTTGTAAACAGACCCTCCTCGCCCATCTCGGCGAATTTTAAAACTGCAATCGTCCTGATGCCCGAATCGGGGTCGTCCATCATGGCCCTCAGTTTCGCATACATGGGATCCTGAGTGCTGTTCAATTTTTTTATCAGGGTAAGAAAAGCCTTCAGTCGAATTTCGACATTGCGGTTTTTCAGTTGTTTGGCAATTTCGTTGAATTTTCCTTCTTCTTCGAGTTTTTCAATATTCGGCCTGAACAATCCCATAAAATACCGTTCCCTTGCGTTGTTGAATCCGACAATTACCTTGTTACTATTGTTCGGCAAGCATCACCCAGACATTTTCTATTATTAACGATTAGAAACAAATATCAGTAAAAAGTCAATACAAAAGATTATTATTGGACGGCCATTTATCAATATTGAATACTTTTTTTTATTCTTGACAAATGCATAATTTTTGTATTGAGAATATTCATAATTTAAGTGAAATTCCGATTATGAATGATAAAAAATGGTATCTTATATTAAGTTTTTACCTTGTCGCAGCTTCTTGCTTGAGCTATCTCATTCAACTCCTGATTTTTCATGATCAGCATAATACTTTCTTCTATCTTTTGCAGGATATTTCTTTTGTCCCGATAAACGTGCTACTCGTCACTATGCTGATCGACAAACTCCTCCAGCGCAAGGAGAAGGAAAGCCTTTTTAAAAAAATTAACATGATTGTCGGACTCTTTTTCAATGAAATTGGCATGCCGCTTTTTGATATTTTAAACCACAGGATTCTTGATCCAAAAATAATGGACTTCGACCTTCTCATCGATCCGTCCTGGGACGATAAAAAATTCAATGAGACTCTCAATGTTTATAGTTCCAAAAAATACATCTTCCAGTTTGACGATGATTTACTCCAAGACACAAGTGCATTGCTTCTTGAAAAACGACTTTTACTCATGCAGCTCATGCAGAATCCGAGTCTCATGGAGCATGAATCATTTACCGATCTTCTGCTTGCTATTTTTCATCTCTGTGACGAGTTAAGCAACCGGGCTGATTTCACATTGCTCCCTGAATCCGACATCAAACACCTTAACAACGATTTTAACCGGGCATATCAATTTCTCATAACAGAATGGCTGAAATATCTTAATCACCTGAAAAAAGCCTATCCTTTTCTTTTTTCATTAGCCATCAGAAAAAATCCATTTAATCCCCAGAGGAACATTCTTGTCACCGAGTAAATTCAGACAGTCCAGGTTCCGAAAATACCTCATCGGCCGCATCATCCTCATCCTAATCGTATCGTGTTTTTTATTCGACTGCAAGAATTCCGGCAAGGTCGAGGAACTCGGTATTTTTTCACCGGGGCGCCTCAAGGATGTTGCGGGCCATGACGGCTTTTCCTCGATTCCGTTAGGGAATTCCCTCATGATGTGGACTTTCGGCGACACCATCATAGGCACATGGGGCAAACCCGTCTCTGTCGATACCACTTTCGAGGAGTCAGCATCTTTTTCAGGCATGATCCCCAATTCTCTTGCATTCACCCAATATCCTGATCATCTCACAATCAAAAATCTCAACTTCACTTTCTCAAAGGAAAACGGCAAAATCGTACCATTTATCCCTTATAAAAAAAATGAAAATCCCCTTAAATTGAGATTCTGGGCGCTTGACGGGATCATGATGGGAAATCAGGTTTACGTATATTATGCCAGAATCCTGGTTGACCACTCTGACAGAAACCAGCCGTTCAGCGTTCAAGGAATGAGCATAGCGAGCTGGCGGATTCCCCCCGGATGGAAAATCGGAGACACGGTTAATTTCACTCGTCGATTCGACCTGTTTAACGGCGATGTGCCTACATTCGGGGATGCGGTAATCATCAAAGACTCTTTCCTGTATCTCATAGGCCATAAACGAACCGGTAAAGGCAGCGTATCGGGTTTCATCGCCCGGGTAAAACCGGAAGCGCTTCTTCGGTCAGATTCATATGAATATCTACGCCGTGACGGCACCTGGGCAGGGAAACTGTCCGAGGGCAGCCCGTTTTTCAATGATATTTCGGGAGAAGCCTCTCTCTCCTACAACGAGACTATGGGCGCATATCTCATTCTATATTGCAGCCTCGGGGGTGCGATAAAGGCCGTCACATTCAGTGATTTCAAGTATTTGTTCAACGCGAAGGCCCTAATTATATACAAACCGCCGAAACTTCCGGTAATAAAAAGCCGCCCCTTCCTGTTTTATTATTCCGGCAAGGAGATTGTATCCATGAGGGATTACATCTACGCCATATATATAAATCCGGCTATCTATCAGCCAATGCTGATTAAAATACCTGTAAGCGTCATCAAATCCAGATAGAGAGCGATACCGAAAATAAAAAACAATCCTTTTTAAAATTACTTGACATGAAATCTAACAATGTATACTTGTGTAAACAATGTTCACCATCTCGAGGTTATTTCCATGCATATCAGCACACTGGACAATTTTTTCGATCCATCATCGGTCGCAGTAATCGGCGCATCCAATTCTACTTTCAATCTTGGCGCAACCATCTGTAATACGCTGAAATCCTCTGAAAAACTGAAAGACAGAATTTACGCGGTCAACAAGAAGGCCGAAGATGTCAATGGATGCCCTGGGTTCGCATCGATACTCGACATCCCTGCGGACATCGATCTTGCCATAATCATTGTTGCAGCAAAAGCCGTTCCCGGCATCGTCAGGGAAATAGCCGAAAAAGGAACCAGGAATATAATCATCGAAAGCGCGGGATTCTCCGAAGAGGGAGAGGACGGCGCCAGAATGCAATCCGACATCAACGAGACGGTCAGAAAACATGGCATACGCGTCATGGGCCCCAACTGCCTCGGTGTTTTGAACGCCCAGAACAGGTTCTGCTGTTTTTACGGCGCACAGGAGCACACGTTCGATCTCGTATACCAGCGTCCCGGAACCGTATCATACGTCATACAGAGCGGAGGCGTCGGCGTCCTGATCCTTGAATCTTTCGCAACCGATATCGTGAGCGTCAACAAGATGGTCAGCATCGGGAACAAAACCGACGTCGATGAGGCCGACCTCATCGAATACTTCAAGACCGACAGCACCGAAGTGATCGGCATGTTCCTCGAAAACATACAGCACGGCAGACGACTTATCGAAGCCGCCAGGAATTGCGGCAAGCCGATATTGATATACAAGTCCGGGAGGACCTCGGAAGGCGCCCGTGCAGCCATGTCTCACACTGCAGGAATGGCCAACAACGACCGGGTTTTTGACGCCGCCTGCCGCCAGTCCGGGATCATCAGGCTCAGGAGCATCGCCGAGCTGCACTCGATGCCGAAGATGTTCACATCCATGCCCCTTCTCAAGGGCAAAAACATTGTTGTCATAACAAATTCAGGAGCATTCGGCGGAATTGTGGCCGATCTTCTGCACGAAGCCGGTCTCTCGATGGCTCGTTTGAAACCGGAGACCATGGATAAGCTGTCTAAAACCGGCAAGCTCTTCAATGTATCCAACCCGGTCGATCTGGGTCCGGCCATATCCCCGCAGGCATTTCACGACATATACGAGATCCTCCTTCAGGCGGACGAAGTGGACGGGCTGCTTCCGATACCCAGCGTCTGGAAGGACTTCATCATCAACACAATCGAAGATCTGAACCAGATGTGCCGGACATACAATAAACCGTCAGCGACATACACGCCCAATGCGCTCTGGAAAACGCTGAACATCAGGAGCACGCACAAGCTGCCCATTTTCGAATCCCCGGAAGAGGCAGTCCGGGCCCTTGAAATATCCCATTTCCATTATTCATCGGCGAGGAAGAAAGATAAATCAGCCAGCTACGAAACCATCAGCAGGTAGAAAATTATAATCTCCAGGGAGGATACCATGAAACAGATACTCGACAGCGCGATTAAAAAAGGACAGAAAGCTCTTTCAGAATATGAATCAAAGAAAATAATTCAATCAGCAGGCATCGAAATAACGCGCGAGGAACTCGCCCACTCCCCGGAAGAAGCGGTCTCGCTTGCCGAGAATTTCGGGTATCCGGTCGTCCTCAAGGGATGCTCTGACATCCTGACGCACAAGACCGAATACGGGATGGTCAAACTGAACATTCAGAACGAGGAAGAGACACTAAAAGCCTACCAGGAAATATCCTCGTCAGGCATGAAGCTCGACGGTGTGCTGGTGCAGGAAATGATCAAGGGCAACCGTGAATTCGTGGTGGGACTCAGCCGCGATCCGCAGTTCGGCCCGTGCGTCATGTTCGGCATAGGAGGGATCTACACCGAAATCATGAAAGACGTGACGTTCAGGATCGCCCCCCTGACCGAAGAGGACGCGGAGGAGATGCTCGAGGAGATACGGATGAAGGAGCTCCTGGATGAATTCCGCGGGAGCCCGGCCGTCGACCGCCGGGCATTGATCAAGGCTCTCGTCGCGATCGGCGACCTCGGGGCATCCTGCGATCAGATAGCCGAAATAGACATCAATCCGATGATCATATGCGGTAACCGGCCGGTAGTGGTCGACGCTCTCGTCATACTCGATCAGAAGTCCTGAGCGGGCCAAGAGTCATCTTGCTTATCGCTATCGGGATGAGGCCGTCTTGTCAAGGCCCTTCAGTTTGGCGAGCAGCTTCTTGCGTTCTTCCATGTCCCGTGACACCCGTTCGTTCATGCATTCAAAAGAAACCTGGAACGCGAACGCGAGGAGATGCGCGATCACACCGTCCCTGAGTGAATCCGAAAGCACCCTTTTCCCTGACAGCTTCTGGCTGAGGGGCCTGGCGTCACGGAACTCCTTGATCGTGCAGTCGTAGAAAGGAACAGGCTTCCCGGCCTCGTCTTGTTCACCGTTTTCACGGGACTGTATCGGTTTGCGAATCGCCGCTCTCGACGGCAGGTGCTTGCCCCGGGCGACCCAGGCCCCATGGTTTTCGTAAACCGGCTGGAGAGCCCTCGCCACCCGGTAAAAAAAATCGCCGATCATCGTGATGAAGCTTTTCACGTGCCCCATCGACTGGATCTGTCCCTTCATTATTTTTTTCACTTCATCGTGCGAGAGAGCCAGCGTCGGATTGTTGCTTCTGAAAAAATGCATTTCGTTTAGGATGGAAGTCAGCGACGACATCTCTTCTGCGAAAAAAATCTCTGAAAAAACCGAGCCGTCGACGGTCTCCCTGTAAGTGTCGGTGAATTCAACCGTCGATCCGTTGAGCAGCGGCACGAAAGCGTTGTTGAAATAATTGACCAGCGCGTCGAGAAACCCGAAGAAATTATCGCGGTACAGCGTGTCCAGATCGTATTTCTTCTTGTCAACCAGGCGCAGCTGCTCGTCTGCCGCCTTGAGGAGAATGTCGCGGCCGTTGTCGTCGAGGTTTAACATGACGTAGCGCGTCTCGTACAGTTCGAGTTCCTTTCGCACCACATCCGCCTGCTTTTTCCTTCGAGATTCGGGGTCCTTGCCGACCTTCTTAAGGAAATCCTCGCTGTAATCCCATAATTCACTGCTCACTTTGGGTGAAGCGATGAAGTAATACGAATGGATCTCTTTATCGGCAAAAGGCCTCTGGTATATGAGCGCCTCGGCGAGCATATGGACAAGAGCGTTCAGGCTCGCGATACCGTACCTGTTCTTGAGCCATTTCGACACCAGGTTGTCTTCATCGGGATTGTTGGGCATAAAAGATCGAAGCGTCATGATATAGTCATAAATCTTTTTCTCGAGTTCCAGATTGCGTTTTTCTTTGGCGACCCTGCTCGGGTCGGTTTCTGCCTGCAAGATGTCTTCTTTTTTCAGTTCGGCAGACATGCGCAGCTTGTTTTCCACCATGAGTATGATGGATTCTCTCGTCGCAATATCGAGCCTGATAAAGGAGTAATAGCTTACGATATAAGGACGCAGTTCCCTTTCAAAGTTATGGTGTTCCATCCATTTGAGGGATTCATAGGGATATTTCACCAGGGGCTGGTCCATGAGCCATCTGCGCAGCACCCGGATATAATTGAATATCAGCGGGTCCTCTATTTCAGGATCATTGAGGATGTCGGTGAGCAGAGGATCGAGGCGTGAAACGATTTTTTCCTGCAATTCGAACAGTTCGGTCAGCACCTTTATCAGATTTTTCCCGGGTATAAGGCGCTTCTTGAATCCGATACCGATCCGGTTGTTTTTATGGACCAGGTACCTTTTTTTGAACATCTTCGAGTGCCGGTACTTATGGTATATTTCATTGATGAAATATGAAGTTTCCGTCGGGCCGTCGGGTCGGTTGTCGATGGTCTTTTCAATCGTATCCTGGTCAGCCTGCGGCTGCGCGGCGCCGCCGGCGCTTACACGGCGGTTTGAGGGTTTTCTGGCTATTCGGTCCGGGCAGGATTGAACAAGTTCTATGATAGCCCTGTATCTTTCCTCGGGCAGGATGCCGGTATTTCGCATCAGGGAGCGTACAATTTCCATCTTCGCAGGGGGTATGTCCTTGTCAAGGAGCATCGACTTGGCCCTGCGCTCGATTTTTTTACTATCGGATTTATTCGCCATTTACCCTCAAAGACCGTAAACGAATCAGCGTGATACTGCTCCCGGAAAAAGCTTCTGTCAACACTTTTTGTCGATCTCGGCCCGCCGTTTACCATTCGCTTCGCAGCCGGTCGACCTTGCGCGACGAACTGTGTTTCCTGATTTCCTCGATCGTTTTGAGCCCGACATTGAAATGCTGCTCGGTAAACCGGTCAAACACCGATTCGGCGCTTTCCTTGCTCTTGATGCCCCCCTTCTTGAGCGGCATGTCGGATATGAGCATGATGGCGCCGATCGGCAGGTTGAGGGCGTAAGCGACCGAAAACAGGGTCGCTATTTCCATATCTATAGCGAGAATCCTGTGCTTCAATACATAGTCGACGAACTCATTGTCGAATTCCCACATCCGGTAATCAGTCGTCATCATGATGCCCGACACGGGTTTCATATTCATCTCTTCCTTGATCACCCTTTCGCATATCCGGTTTATCCAGAAAGCGGGCTGCGCAGGAACATTCTGCTGGAGATAATGCTTGCTTGTCCCCTCGTCCCTGACGCTGGCCGTCGGGATCAGGAGCTGGCCGATTTCAAGCTCATCGTCGATCCCGCCGCACATCCCGAGCATGAGCACGCTCTGCACCTGGTCGAGGAAGGACAGGCAGTGCGCGACGATTCCGGCGGACGGAGAGCCGACCCCGAAATTTATAATCGAGAGATCGCGCTCCCTGTCATGCACGACGCTCCAGTACCCCGAGATGATCGGGCATCCTGTCTGTTTTGAAAAATGCTCGATGTATCTTTGGAAGTTCACGAGAAGTATGTTCGAACCGAAATCGCCGATCGGCGAACCGGTATATCTCTCCAGCGTGCTTCTTGCATAGGTATCGGGCCTGAGTGTTTTTGTCACCGGAAATCTCCTTTTCCATTAGATTTTGCTACTGTTATATAATCGGATGATCAAAATAAAGAGATTATCAAATTGGCTCCTTATGAAGAACAATCCCGACTGTGATAAACGGGAAAATTTGATTATTTCAGTCTTGCGCATCTTTTTTGGTTGATTTTTTTTATCACGTGATAGATGAAATTTCAGACAATTGATTCTAAACAGGTTTTTCAGGAGAAACACATGAAAGTTGCAGTAACCGGCGGCTCGGGCCATGTCGGGGCCAATCTTGTGCGCGCATTGATTGACCAGAAAAGACAGGTCAGAGCCCTTGTCAGAAAAGACACCAGAGGGCTTGAAGGTCTGAAAATCGAGAAGGTCCAGGGAGAAGTGACCGACAAGGAATCGCTCGTTCGATGCTTCAAGGGCGTGCATACCGTATTCCATTGCGCGGCGATGATATCGATAGATTCCATCGATGAACCGAGGGTGCTGGAAACCAACATCAACGGACCGAAAAACGTTGTCGAAGCCTGCCTCGAATGCGGGGTTAAACGGCTGGTGCATTTCAGCTCGATACACGCCTTTTGCTCGAATCCCGGCGACGAGATTATCGATGAAACACGCCGGCTCGCCTCGGACAAAAACCATTTTCACTATGACCGTTCGAAGGCTCTCGGTCAGCTCGAGGTGCTCAAGGGAGTAAAAAAAGGCCTCAATGCGGTGATCGTCAATCCAGGCGCAGTCATCGGTCCCAACGATTATAAAATTTCACGGATGGGCCAGGTACTCCTCGACATATATCACGGGAAATTTCCGGTGTACCCGAATGGCGGATACAACTGGGTCGATGCGAGAGACATCGTTGAAGGAGCTCTTGCCGCCGAAAAAATGGGCCGCACCGGCGAAAGCTATCTCTTAACCGGACGATGGGCGAGCTTCAGGGAACTGGCCACGATCATACAAAACTGCACCGGCAAAAACACCGCGCGGATGGTTTCACCGGTCTGGACGGCGTCTCTGGCGGTGCCTTTCGCCCTTATGAAAGCACGGATCACAGGCGAGGCTCCTCTTGTCACGCCCATGGCCATCAAATCGATCAAAATGCACCGGTATATATCCCACATGAAGGCGGCTGATGAACTCGGATACCGCCCGCGCCCGCTCGAAGGCACCATTCGCGACACCATCGAGTGGTTTAAAGAGAAAGGGATGCTCAACGAGCATAGCAATTGATCGATGAAGAGGGGAAACGATTTCGCAGTTAAATACGGCCCCTGGGCCCTTGTCGCCGGCGGATCGGACGGTCTCGGACGCGAGTTCTCGATGGAGCTCGCCCGTCTGGGACTCAACCTGGTCATCGTTGCGCGGAGAAAGGAACTCCTTCTTGAAACCGCGAAAGTCGTGACCGCGGCTCATCCTGTGCAGGTAAGAACCATAACTGCCGACCTGGGAGACACCGAATCGCATGCGCTGATAATCAGGGAGACCGACGACATCGATGTCGGTCTTCTCGTATATAATGCGGCGACGAGCCCCATAGGACCATTTCTCGACACGCCGATCGAGAAGCACGCGGCTGCCATAAGTACGAACTGTGTCGGCCCGGTTTCCCTCGTGCACCACTTCGGCCGAAAAATGTCCGACAGAGGAAAAGGCGGCATCATCCTCATGTCGAGCATGACCGCTTTCCAGGGCACGCCGCTCGTGGCCACCTACGGATCGACCAAATCATTCAATCTCTCTCTTGCCGAAAGTGTCGGCTACGAGCTTTCTTCATGCGGGGTCGACGTCATGGCCTGCTGCGCCGGCGCGACGCTGACTCCGAATTACATCAACAGCAAGCCCGCGGATAGGCGACTCCCATCATCGGCAGAGATGGCCCCGGGTAAAGTCGTCAATGAGGCGCTTCGCCGGCTGGGGACCACGAGGGTGCTTATCCCGGGTAGGATGAACAGGTTTTACGGATTCATTATGACGCGAATCCTCACGAGAAAACAATCGATATCCCTGATCGCGAAGAACCTGTACCGGCTTTACGGAAAAAATCCGGAACGATAGTCTCCCGAAATCCGTTTGACAATACCGCGACCTTGTGGCTGAATCCCAATATCGCCCGAACCGGCGTTGCAGGGTTTAACCGTGGAAAAATCGTATTACGATAAAAACGGGAATGTCATCGATTATTACCTGATATTCAGCATTCCGAGGGACGCGGATCTCGACGAGATAAAAACTGCATTCAGAAATCTTATCAAAAAATACCATCCCGATACATCAGCATCGAATTTCGACCATAAAACCGAAAAAATAGACCTGATAATCAGGGGATACCGCGTCCTTTCGGATGAATCCTCGCGCATGGAATACGACAGGGTCCTTTTCGGAAGCGCGCGATCGTCCGGCGGGCACCCGATCATTCCACGGAAAAGGATTCACTACTCGGTTTTACTCGGGAACCTGCTCAAGGCCCGGATCGCGCCGAAGAACATGAAAAGAAAAGACATTCTGGACAATTTCGGTCAGGACATCGAGATAATCGTCACGCCTGCGGAGGCGATTTCGGGCGCGTGCGCCTATATCGATCTTCCTGCGCGCATGCTGTGCCCTCTTTGCATGGGCAAGGACGTCCACTGCTACGCGTGCAAGGGAATCGGCAGGATTCACACCTCGTCGCAGATCGAGGTCAGGATACCCCCCCATGTCGACGGGAGCACGTATATCGACGTCGATCTTCTCAGGATGGGACCGGACAAGCAGACGACATTCTGCGCCAAGAGCGTGAGAATAAAAATCACGATAGCCGGAAAAGGAGATTTATCATGAAACTGCTGATTATCAATGGAAATCCATCACCAGGGAATACGCTCTTTGAAGAATTTACGCGGGATTTCATCTCAGGATTGAGGGATGCAGGCCACCAGGTACGCGAGTTCGTCCTCAGGGACATGAAAATAAAACCGTGCACCGGCTGCTTCGCCTGCTGGGTCAAAACACCGGGGATATGTTCAATCGATGACGACGGCAGAAAGGTCGCGCGTGAATTCATCGCTTCCGACCATGTAATAATCGCTTCGCCTCTCATAATGGGATTTGTCAGCGCCCTGACGAAAAACGCCTTTGACCGCAACATCCCGCTCGTACACCCGCATCTTGAAGCGGTCGACGGCGAGACGCACCACAAGAAGCGCTATGACAGACATCCCGCGATCTCTTTCCTGCTTCAAAGAGAGCCCTTTACCGATGACGAAGACATCGCCATTGCTACCGCCATATTCAAACGTGAATCGATCAACCTGCGATCGACTCTCGGCTTTATCCGCTTCATCGATACGCCCGTAAAGGAGGTCCTGGATGCGATTAACATTCATTAATGGTTCGCCCCGCGGATCGAAAAGCAATACCGCGAAGGTCATGGATTATTTTATCCAAGGGTTTCTTGAAACGCCCGGCAACTCCTGTGAAATCCAGTTCATCACAAGGCACAGGGGCGATCTCAACGCGCTCGCCGGAATATTCTCCGCGGCCGAACGCGTCCTTATCGGTTTTCCGCTGTACATAGACGCGATGCCCGGCAGCGTGAAGGAATTTTTCGAATCGCTGACGCCGCTTGCCGGAAGATGCCGCAATATCGAACTTGGGTTCGTCATACAGTGCGGGTTTCCGGAAACGCACCAGAACAGGTTCGCCGAACGATACTGCGAAAAACTCGCGCGCAGGCTGGGATGCTGCTACATGGGTTCCATCGTGAAGGGCGGGCTCGAAGGCATGGCGATCCAGCCGAAGTTCCTGACCGACAAATATGAATATTTTTTTCACGCGCTCGGCCTTGAATTCGGAAAATCCGGGAAACTGGACCCGGTCCTGCTCGAAAAGCTGTCGAGGCCCGAGCACATCAGACAGGAAGACCTTGCGAACCTCATCCCCTTCATCAACAAGGCATTGTGGGACGATCAGCTTGAAAAAAACGGCGTGCTGGACAGAAGTTTTGACCGGCCACTAGAACCGTAGCAATGCAGGATAATTAATATTCGCGCCCGCCCCGATTCGAACGGGGGGCCTGCGGATTCGAAGTTGGCTCAACATTTGTTTACTTATCATACGTTATTACAAACTATAATATATTATGATCTTGCTATTATAGAAGAAATACATCCTGTTATATTATAGCATAAAACGCCATAATAGCTTGTTTTCTGTTTTGGCTCACACTTTAGCTGACAGTAAAACACGCGCTTTTTAAACCCCTGCGGAAAAAAATTCCGCAGGCCGAGCGTCCCGGCCTCGACCCTCCGGCGCGGCTCCATGTTCAAACTCGGCGGCCTTCAAGGCGTAGTGATGTATAGTCCGTGGTGCAACCTTGTATTCGTCGGATAATTTTTCTTCGGTTTTAGCAGAGTTGCAAATTTTACCACTCTGCTTGACGGTATGCTGGTTCGCTCCCGTCCCTCCTTGTTTTTTCTTCTCCCTATTATACCGTCTCCCTATTGATATTTGCCACTGATCCTCGGTGAGATTCCGGCGGCCCAACTGGTTCGCGTCCACAAAATTATGGAAGCACTCCACAAATTTATGGAGCGCACCGCCGCCCCATTCCTATTCCGCTTAACGTGCTTTCTGCTTGACAGACGGATCGGGGTGCGGTAGATTCGGGACATGCTGATTCGTAGACCGAACCGCGATAACGACGACCCCCTCGACAGCCTGCCGATTCAATCAATAGACGATCTCGATGTCGACGTACTTGACCCGGACGGTGCCGAGGACATGGCCGACGGGACGGTGTTTCATGACGGTGAGGACGGCCCGGACTCTGCCGCAAAAATTGCGTCAGCCGGTGAGGAAGGATTTTCCGCCATGACGGAAGATATTTCCGTGACGGACGAAATGACCGTAATGCCGGACACTTTTTCCGATCTGGCACAAGCTGGTGCCGATCTGGCACAAGATTCGGACATGACCGAATTTACAGACGACGATCTCTGCGAGGGTGAAGACGATCCCGAGGACGGCAGCAGCAGCGAGGACGGCGAGGAGCTTCCCGACCCCCTGGGCGATGAAGTCCGACAACGGCGGCGGCCATTGGCAGGGCCACGTGTGTGTATCGTCGACCGTAAAGCCCGGAGTTTGACCTTTTCCTCATCTGTCGATTTTATCCGCGCATGTCGCGAGCAAATACGCCACGAAATCGAATTGTACGAATAATGTTCGTCAAGTGGTGCGAATATGGACACCCCTTCCGATCTCTGTCAAAATGTCACACCCCCCCCCGAAAACAGAAACCGTATAACGCACGCCGGGTTTCCGGTGAGAGACAGCCCCACGAGTGCAGGGATGCAAGCTGCATTCAGTTCAACTGAACCCAGCCAGGTGGAAAGGTCAGCAGGTGTGGAGGGAGGAGCCCCCGAGGTAACCACCCCCGGGGGCTGTATCAGGAGGCCCGCCGGTGATCGCCGGACGGGAACATGAAGGCTTAAGTCTGACTTAGTCTACATATTCAATCGTGATATATCCACGATTGAAGGACGTTGCGTTATAAGAGGTGCTATCAAAATGCCCTCCTGTGAGGCGGAACAATCGAATATTCGTATAAACAACGATACAAAAACCTTGCGGCGTCGTATCTGTTGCGTTTTTCCCTCGGTTTAATGGTTCGGGCGATCCTTCGTCATCAGTTCTGACGCATGCGGTGATTGACCGAATTTTTGAATTGGTCAGGCCATGAGCAACATCTACATAATCAGTTGAATCCATATTCCAGTCACCGATTGGAATTTCTTTTTTCCTGTATGTCGCCCCGGCGCTGCCGGTTTCCTTGATGCTGTTGATTGAGCCGACGATTGTAGACGAGAACGTCTTCACTCCTGCCACCGTCTGCGCCCCGGTCAGTAGTACGGCAAGGTCAGAAAACGCCGCCTCCACTGCGTCCACGAAATCGCTCGCGCTTTCCGATTCGTCGGTGTCGCTTACCGTGCCGTATTTGTTGATGAAAGCGTAAAAGGCGTACATAAGATCGTTGGCCCATTTTTCAGTTACTGCGCTCCCGGTGTCATCGCCGGGATTGTCTTTCAGTTTGCCGAAAGAATAGCCGCTCGATGCTGGGGTGTAATTTAATAAATAGCTTCTGATGTCTTTCATGATTTATTCCTCCGAATTATTATTTTTATTGTCGCCCGTCATTTGGGCGCGTTTCGTCATCTGCGCTTCGGGTGTCATTTGGCCGCCGGAGTACTGCTTATTCCGTGACCACTGATCGCGGCCATATCGAAGGGTTTTCTTCGATGATGTTTTATCGTTTTGATCCGATCTGTTTTCCATTCGTTATATTCCTCCGTAAAAATATTTTTAAAATCCCCCGAGGCCGTGAAGCCCCGACCCCGGGGGTCATAACAAGGAGGTACTGCGAGCGGCCATTCCGCCAAGAAAAACCGCCCGCATGAACCGCTAAGTAAGATTGACGGCCTTTTTGAAAAAGTTCCAGTTTTGCCGATCCCACAGATCAATCATGCCGTCCTGAATATCAAGCTCGCCTTGCTCGCCCAGCCGGATCACGTCGGGAAGTGACTTCCCGATGATCCCCGCGAAGTGAGGAAGGGAAAGCGTCAAGTGACTTTGAAAAGCCGGTGCCGGTGTCATTTTTTACCGCCTGCACCGTCGCCGGACATTTCGGCTTGAACGCTTTTCAGAAAATCTGGCAAGGATGAAGAAATCAGCTTTACCATGCGAGCTCGTAGCCGTGGATCACGTCGAGCCTCGGTGAGATAGTCATCAAGGCCGCACGCCATCAAAATTTTTTCAAACGCGCCAAATGCTTTCCACAAAAAATTCCCCTGGTCTGTGTTCCCCGTGACCCGGCCAGCCGGGATTAGAATCCCATCGTCAAGAATCAGTTGGAAATAATCTTCGTCACAAACGGCTGATTTAAGAATGACCTCGCCGGGTTGCAGTATCCCGTGCCGTGGAATCGTCACGGCTTTTGTCGCCATAAATACAACTGTGTTTTCTTTTATGAACATGGTCATGCCTCCATCGTCGTTCTTTTAAATCCGGCCGGTTTCGTCGGCCCTTCGCCTGATGCGCCTTCGGTCTGGCCGATGCGAATGTCCGGGACCCCTTCGAGCGACGCGACGGCCGAACCGCTGGCAGTCCATTTGACGACGGCCAGAAGGGTGTCATGTAGTGACTTCCCGTCGGTGACTCCCTCCTCGACGATCTCGCTGATGCCCTCGAATAGCGGCGAGCCTTTGAGCTGCTTTTTGAGCCCGAGCAACTTCGGGACTCTCTCGGTCTCCTCCTGCCGCTTGCGTTCGGCCTCGATGATCCCCCGGGCCTCGGTCACGAGTTCGGCGTATATCCCGGGGGCCTGCGCCCGGAGTTCGGCGGCTGTCCTGGGGATCTGCGGCGCCGGGGTGCCGGGTACTGATCCACTCGCCATCTGCCCGTTGTTCCGTCCAACGTTACCTTCGACAAAAGTTTCCGGGCCGGGTGTCCGCTCGATTTCGTTAAGGTCAAGGGTGCCGCCCGTTCTCGCTGCGGGTGCCTGCGGTGCCGGTGCTGATCCTGCGGGGGCCGGGGTGCTCGATGCGCTGGACGTTGTGATCATGGCAGCCACCTGGGCGAGGTCGGTCTTTGCTCGCTCGCTCCCCCTCATCCGGGCAGCGACGGCCGAAAACGCGGTCTTCGCAGCGGCAAGGGCTGCGCTTTTGTCTCGGTTGCCGTCCTCGGCGTCGATGATCTCGTCCACGAACCCGGCGGCCTTGATCTCCTCGCCAAAGTAC
Organism: Spirochaetota bacterium; assembly: GCA_022709405.1. GTDB lineage: Bacteria > Spirochaetota > UBA4802 > UBA4802 > UBA5550 > JAKLIV01. The sequence goes on along the minus strand of JAKLIV010000081.1, from coordinate 2,471 downwards.
CATGTCTCCGCATCCATGAGTGCGAGAATGTCGTCAATGCTTTTCCCGGTGCGTTTCGCATAGGCCGACGCCATGAGCTGATCAAGCCCTTTGAGAGTCGCGGCCGTCTTTTCCAAATCGGCCGAGTTACCGACACACCCGGTCCACGCTTTGTGAATCATAAAAACCGCGTTGTCCTCGGCGACGACCTTATCGGCTGCCGGAGTCGCGGCGATATATGATGCCATAGACGCAGCCAGTCCTTTCAGCGTGATCTGTATTTTAGCCCGGGCATGATCCCGGCGATAATCGCGGAGGGCGTTAAAAATCTCGATGCCCTCGTAGACATAACCGCCGGGGGATGCGATGTGGATGTCAATGTCGCCGCCCTTCGCTTCGGCAAGCGATGACCGGAAAGCGGCCGGGGTTGCGTCAAAACCAATTTCACCCGAGATGTATATTTTCTTTGCCATGTTTCTACCTCCCTTCCTGTATATCGTCTAACGTTTGATTGTCAAGCGGTTTTTGTGTTGCATCCGGCGCTGCCGGGGCCGCTTGCTTCTGCTCCTGCACCGCCATAAAGCTGTCAATCGTCGAGTGGGTGCAGTCGATCGCGAATTTTTCCAGTTCGTCGAGCAGTTCCGGGGCCGTCCGGGCGTTCCCTGCTTTCGCGATGTCCTGAATGATCTGAACCGCCTCCTCGTGCGCTCGTGCGTTGCCATGCCTTCGTGACCAAACGGAAAGCGTGTCCGCGTCCTCAAGCAGTGGCAGGCCGAAAACGCGCTTGATCAGTTCCGGCAACTCGCCGAATTTCTGCGCCTGTTCGCCCAACTGGCAACTTGCTTGCGCACAAAAAAGGGCAACGGCGGCCACTCTGTCAATGGCCTGATTTTCCGCACGAGCCCGAACACGCTGCTTGGGATCGTCAAAGTCGGGATTGCCAACGATGCGGCGAGCCCAGGAGGGTGTAAAAATCGGATGGTCTTCGTCTGATGAAACTTTTGAAATATTTTTTTGTGACATGAATGTTTCCTCCATTCTATAAGTTTTGATTCAATTCTGCTTTGATCGACGCGATGACCGGTGCGGCGCGGATCGACGCCCCGGCCAATGCTTCTCTCAAAAACTTTGCGTTGACCGGGTGCCGCGTATCGACCATTCCGGCGTCGTTCAATATTATCCTGCCTGACTGCGCGGCCCTCGTGGTGCCTGACTTATTCATGTGACAAGCTCGTGCAAATCCCGAGAGGCTCATGATCGGCCCGTCCGCTGTATGTCTTTTCCGCCCTCTTTTCATGATACACCTCCAGTTAAATTTTCTTCTGACATAGATTTTTAAAATCCCTGATAATCTTCTCGACCTCCGGCGCGATGATCTTCTTGACGGCCTCGACGGATGCCGGGTCGGTCCGATCGAGCTTCGCGCATATCTGGCCGACAACGATGTCGGTCAATGCGTCGAATAAATGGATCTGCTCGCTCATGACTTCCAACCGCTCCTCGACCAACGGACGCGCCACGAGTTCGGAAAGTCGGGCCTCGGTGTCGAGTGCAATTTTCATGACTTCGCTGTACGTTTTCAGTTCTTTTAAATTTCCCGGCTGAAACCCGTCCAACGCTTCGAGCACGTTCAACCCGGGCATGTTTGCATATGCTTCCCTGCGCTGCGCTTCGGTGATGCCCGATCCTGATTCCCTCGCCTGTTCAACTGCTCGACGTTCGGCGGCCTTGACCTGTACGTCGTGTGCATAATCGCGGTTCGTGCGCTTCGATGGGTCGATGCTGCCGTCGGAGTTGGCAATAACTGAACCGGCCCGAACCGCCTTTGTAATGCTCGACGGCACGACGTGGCAATATCGCGCAAACGCTGCTCTCGACATGGGGGCTGTCTCCTCGGTCGATCCCCGCCTCGCTGTTTTCTGTTTCTTTTTCACCTTGCGACCTCCTCGGTCTGGCCCCGATCCGGGCCGTATTTCTTGTCAACTGTTTTCATTTCAAATGTTGCCGTTGCCCAACTTAAAAACGTGTGAGCCAGAAAGGCGCGGGATCGAGTGATACCCCCATGTTTCGCAGGATCGTAGACAGTACCTTTCGGTTTTGCTCATGTTCACCACCACACCGGCTTATGCTGCCGTGCAAGCTCGACGGCGAGGGGCCGCAGGGCTTGTGCTGCGGCCCTGACCCACGGTTCCATCGGCTTGTCGAGGACATGCAGGATGTACACTTCCCCGAGCTGGCCGCCCTTATAGAGACAGTGCCGCAGGCGTGACGAGTGGTCGGCGGTCGGCATGCCGTGGCGATGTGTCAGTCCGCAGTATGGGCAGATAATTTCGCAGCGGCCGTCAGCGAGGGGGAAAGCAAGGGCGACCCGGTGCCCGTCCTCTGTGGTCCAGCCTCGGTAAAGGTGTAAAATATAACGACAATCGCGTGCTTGATCCTCAGTCATGGTTATTCCCCCCCTATAAATGGTATGTCCATTTCGTTTTCCCCGA
>JAKLIV010000080.1 GCA_022709405.1 Spirochaetota bacterium | reverse complement strand
TACCGGGAGCGATCCCGAATTTTTCGAGTTCCTTCTTTATGATGCGCTGGGTCTCGGTCTTGGGGAATTCCTTCACGATTCGGACATACCTGGGCACGGCGAATTTCGGAAGGTCTTCCTTCAGGGTCTTTATGAGTTCGGCCTCCGAAAGGGAATGCCCTTCGACCAGGGACACGCTGGCCATGATTTCATCCTCGGCCAGTTCCGATGGCACCGCGTACACCGCGGCCTCGAGCACAGACGGGTGCTTCTGGATCGTGTGCTCGACCTCGTACGCCGAAACGTTCTCGCCCTTGATGCGCATGAACTCCGCATTGCGGCCCACGAAATACAGGTAGCCCTTTGCATCACGGCGCACCAGGTCGCCGGTGTGTATCCATCCGTCACGGAGTTTGTCGCTGCCGGCCTTTTCGTTCTTGAAGTACTCGACTGATTTTTTCGCTCCCTTTGATTCGAAGATAAGCTGGCCCGGCGTTCCGTCGGGAACGTCGTTCATGCCGTTGTCCACGAGCCGGTACACGGTATTGGGGCTGGGTTTGCCGATCGAACCTACGGGTGCGTTGCCCAGGTTCATGATACTCTTGCCTCCGCCGTCGACGGCCCCGTATCCTTCGTATATCTTCACCCCGAAGCGCTTCTCGAACTTCGGCCACAGGTCGGCAGGGCAGGCCGCCGAGAGCGTGAACCTGACCTTGTTGTCGCGGTCGCCCGGCTTTTCGGGCTGCTTCATGATGATGGGTATCATCGCGCCGATCGTGTTGAAGCTCGTGACCCCGAATTTCCTGATCTCGTCCCAGAAACGGCTCGCCGAGAACTTCCGGGCAAGGACCACCTTCGCGCCGCGGTGCATGGCCGTGGTTACGGTCAAAAACAGCGCGTTGCCGTGGAACAGCGGAAGGCAGGTGTACAGGATGTCGCTTTTACGGTTAAAGGTATATGCGGCGATCGAAAGGAGCTTCACCGTGGACCTGCCGTACCGGTACACCACGCCCTTCGGCAGCCCGGTGGTTCCCGACGTGTACAGGATGAAGCAGATGTCGTCCCTGCCGTAGGTTCCGGCGGGCTTGGACGCCGGAGATTTATACGCTCCCGAAAGCGGCAGCGTGCCCGGTATGCCGTTGAAAGGCCCCCTGGGATAGTTGACGATAACTGTCTTGATGCGGTCAAGCCGTCCGGCGATTTTCTGGTATGCTTCCACGAATTCCTCGTCGATGACCAGAAAGTCGGCGTCGCTGTGGTTGAGGATGTACAGCAGGCTGTCGCCCCTGAGCGAGGTGTTCACCGGGACCGAGTACATCCCGATCTTCTGCGTGCCGAAGAACACGTCGAGGTAGCGGGGCGAGTTGCCCATCATCATGGCCAGGCCCTTTCCCCTGCCGCCGCCAAGGCCGGCCAGGAAATTGGCGACCCTGTTGGCGTTTTCGTTCATCTCCCCGTAGGTGAACTTTTCGTCCTCGAACATCAGAAACGGCCTTCCGGGATGCCTGGCCGCCTTTTCCTCGAGAAGCTCGGCCCAGGACATGTCCTCGGCGATCTCTTTTGTCTTGATGAAACTCTTGATGTTCGCGATGAACGTGCCGCGCCTGACCTCGTCCCTGGAAAATCCGAAAAGGGCCCTGGTAAAGATATATGCGAGACGGATATTCTGAAGCAGATACATGGTTTCCTCTCATTATTTGTTTTTTGACGGAGCTTCCAGTATGTGGATGCACATCGCCGCCTCTTCCTGGCCGAGCGCGCCGCCGCCGTTTTCGGCCAAAGCGATGCGGGCCCCCTGGACCTGCCGCGCGCCGGCCCTGCCGCGCACCTGGGTCACCAGCTCGTGGATCTGGGCCAGCCCCGAGGCCCCTATGGGATGCCCGCGCGATTCCAGCCCGCCGCTGGGATTTATCGGGATCTTTCCGCCGATTTTCGTGGCCCCGCTCTCGGCGAAAATCCCGCCTTCGCCCTCCTTGCAGAACCCCAACGCCTCGGCCTGGTGAAGCTCGCCGTAGGCCGAGGCGTCATGGACCTCGGCGCAGTGCACGTGCCTTGGCCCGAGCCCGGCCTTCTCATAGGCAATTTTACTGAGGCGCTCGCCGATATCGACCCCGTCGAAATCGCGCTCCATTCCTGATCCCAGCACCGACGCCCGTATCCTCACCGCCTGCGAAGACAGGCCCAGTCTCTTCACGGTCTTCTCGTCGCAGAGTATCGCCGAGGCCGCGCCGTCGCCGATGGGCGCGCACATCGCCCTTGTAAGCGGCCAGGTCACCATGCGGTCTGCGAGCACCTGCTCGGGCGAGACGGTGAAATTATACTGCGCGTTCGGGTTGAGCGACGAATGATGGTGGTTCTTGGAAGCGATCAGGGCGAGCTGCTCGATGGTGCTTCCGTATTTTTTCATGTGCTGCCGGGCTGCGAATCCGTAAACGTCCATGAAGGGCGAATGGTCTCCGGAGAACATCTTTCGTATGTCCTTCATGGTGTCCGAGCCGAGAATGTCCGAAAGCCTGATGTAGACCTTCAGCATGTTCTTGAGGTCCTGGATTTTATCGCCCAGCGACTGTTTTTTTGCGGGCTTCTTTTTATTATTGGATGATTTGTCTCTGTCCGGTTTCGCCCATTTTTTGAGGTGGGCCTGCATGAGCTTCTTGTCCCTGTCGGTCATGGCGTATTCGGAGATATTGTCGATGATGCCGGAGATGTTCTCTATATCGAGACCGCCGAGGAAACCCGCGAACACCTGGTATTTGTTCGGGCTGTGCAGCTTTTCGGCCCCGATCGCCATGGTGATGTCGTACAGGCCGCTGGCGGCCCCGAGCCACGCGTGATGGAACGCCGTCGATCCTCCGGCGCACGCGTTTTCGACGTTGGTCATGGGAATGGCCTCGATGCCCAGGGGCCGCAGCGCCACCTGCGCCCTGATCGTGTCCTGCCCCTTCGCGTATCCCCAGCCTGAATTGGCGAACCAGAGGGCCTGGATGTCTTTTTTTTCTAGCCCCGCTTCCTGCAGGCAGGGCAGCACGGTTTCGGCGGCGAGGTCCTTGACGCTCTTGTTGAGATACCTGCCGAACTTGATCGTGTGAGCAGCGATAACATAAACTTCTCTCATAACTGGAACTCCTGATGACAATAATGCGTTAACGGTTCATGTTGTCAGCATGCGCTGTGCAGTTTGAACCATGCACTTACATATCACGCCAGTTCCGGCAGTGCTTCAACACTATGAAGTTTTCTTGCACATTCTTCATTGTGTACAGGGTTTGCGGTTTCTGGCCGATAACGGCGGTTTCACGACCTGGCCGGGCTCGCGGAAGCGCGTTTGGCCGCGCATCCGTACGCAGGAATCGCTTTACTTGTACAATATGAAGTTTTCGGCCCGCATTCTTTGAAGTGTACACAGTGTCAATTTGACAGGCCGCTTTTTCGCGGATACTATCTGCCGTAATCGGTAGAAAATTTTTTCGGAGGTGGGCGCATGATTGCTGCCGGGTGCGATGTCGGGTCGCTGACCGCGAAAGCGGTGATAATGGACGAGGATGCCGTCATCGCGAGTAAAATCATCAGGGACCTCAAGACCCCGGTCGAGTCGGCCCGGGCGGTAATGTCCGAGGCGCTGAGGGAAGCCGGCCTGGTCTTTCCGAACATCAATTTTTGCTGCAGCACCGGATACGGGAGGCACAGCATCCCGTTCGCGCTCATGAACATGAGCGAGATATCGTGCCACGCGATGGGCGCGTTCTGGGCCGACAGGTCGGTCAGGACCGTGATCGACATCGGGGGCCAGGACTGCAAGGTTATATCCCTCGACGCTGGCGGCATGGTGTCGGATTTCATCATGAACGACAAGTGCGCGGCCGGCACGGGCCGCAGCCTGGAAATTCTTTCGCGATGCATCGGGGTTCCCCTGGAGAAGCTCGGAGCAGTGTCGCTGAAATCGTGGCGGCCGGTCCCGATCACCAACAAGTGCAGCATATTCATGGAGCTCGAGGTGCTTCAGCACATGTATAAGGGAAGAAAGACGGCCGATATCGCCGCCGGCATAAACGAGGCCGTGGCGAAAAGGGTCGTGACCCTTGCAAGGACCATCGATATGAGGGATGAGGTCGCAATCACCGGCGGCGTTTCAAAGAACATCGGCGTGGTGAGGAATCTTGAAAGGCTCCTCGATATCCGCTTCAAGCCGCTCCCGGTCGATCCGCAGATAATCGGTGCGCTGGGCGCAGCCGTTTTCGCCGCCAATGAATTGAAGAAGCTCAGGAACGCCGAGGTGGCGGTATGATCGCGTCGGGCTTCGACATCGGAACCAGGTTCGTCAAGGTCTGCATCGTCGAGGGGCGCAATGTCCTGGGATATTCGATAGAAGAGACCGGCAAGGACATGCGAAGGATAATCAAGGCCGCATATAAAAGGGCGCTCGAAAGATCGGGAGTCAAAAAGAGGGCGGTTGAGCGGCGGATGGCGACCGGATACGGCTCGGAGCTGGTCAGAAAGGCCGACGCGGTCGTGCCCGAGGCTCCGTGCCTTGCGAGGGCCGTCCATGCGCTCAATCCGGAAATACGGCTCGCGGTCGACGTGGGAGGATTGTTCATCAATGTCACCGGGGTCGGCGCCAGGGGATTCGTGGACGGAACGCTGACCAACGACAAGTGCGCGGCCGGAAGCGGCAAGTTTCTCGAGATGGTCTCGGAGACGTTGTCGGTTCCCTTCGATTCCATATCGGACATGGCGCTGCGATCAAACAGCCCGTACGCGATCAACAGCCAGTGCGCCGTGTTCGCCGAAAGCGAGATCATAAGCCAGGTCAACGGCGGCAGGAGCGGCGAGGATATCCTGGCCGGAGTTCTGAAGTCGATCGTGTTGCGCGCGGCGACCCTTGTCGAAAGGAGCGACGCCTCGGGCATGGTCGCGCTTTGCGGGGGGATTTCAAAGATCCCGGCGTTCAGGGTGCTGTTCGAGCGGACGATAAAGAGCGACGCATATATTCCGCCGCTCGACCCGCAGATCATAGCGGCTTATGGCGCGGCGCTGCTCGCTGAGGGCAGGGCCGCGGTCCGTAACAAAGGATCTGTCGGAGCCGCTTGCCCCGGACATGCGCGCGTGATGGAGTCGCGATGACCGGCTTCGGGGCGGTGCGGGACATCAACGACGGAATCAGGTCGCATGACGGCCTTATTTCGATGGTTCGTGAGATGATCGATGATCCCCGAAACTGTTTTATGGATCATCGGCATGCCGGTCTTCTTCCCGGCGGGCCGCCGGAGCGCCGCGATTACGGGCCGCCCGCCGGGAAAAATTCTTCGCTGGTCCTTGCTGAGGACACAGCGGTCGAACTGGGCGCGCCTTCGATGAGATCGGTCAGCCTGTTTCTCTGGAGCGCCGAAGAAAACGCAGTTCCCGCGGGGATTTGGACCGCCGGACCGGAACTTTCACTTATCAGGGGCCGCTCGGTATCGTACGCCCAGATCGTCATGGCCCGGGTGCGTCCCGGAGCTGACCCGATTGACGGCTCGCTGCGCGGCCTGATGAACCTGACGAACAGGGTCGCGGGCCTCATGACCCGCAGCCTCCAGGGAAGGATATGGATTCGGATACACGACAGGCTGCTGGCCGGGGGTTTTTCCCTTGCGGATATCGGTGAGAGGATACTCTCCATCTATCGCGATGAGGCAGGCGGGTTGATCTCCCGTATCGGCGTCGTGATCGTCGCCGACGATGAGAACCTGGTGGCGCAGGCCGCAAAAATTCAGGCAACTGCGCGGGTGATCAACGGCGAGAACGCCAAGCTCCGGATGGAGGAGGACGGATCGATGAGCTGCGAAGACCTTGACTGCAGCTCGTGCGGGGAAAAACGGTTCTGCGATACGCTGAGGGACGTGATTTCGGCAAGGAGGGAAAAACAATGAATGCCCCATTGATCATCGCATTTATAGGAAAAGGAGGCGTCGGTAAGACCGTGCTGTCGGCGCTGACCGGAAAGCTTTTCATGGAGCTTGGCAGAAAGGTCCTCTTCATCGACGCGGACCCTGCAATGGGGCTGGCGGCTTCTATCGGCGCTGAGAATTTCAAGACCATTGGACGCGCCAGGGAAGAGATTATAAAACGCGCGAGAATCGCAAGCACCATTGAAGAAAAAGAGCGTCTCGGCGAAGTGCTTGATTACGTGCTCCTTGAAACTTTATATGAACGGCCGGGCTACAGCCTGATTGTCATGGGCCAGACCGATACTCTCGGCTGTTACTGCCCGGTAAACGGCCTTCTCAGGAGGACCATCGGCGCCCTTGCTTCAAATTATGACGCGGTGATCATTGACGCCGAGGCCGGCATCGAGCAGGTGAACCGGCAGGTCGTCGAATCCGTCCAGTATCCGGTAATCGTGACCGATAACTCTCTTCGCGGCGTAAAGACCGCGCTTATGATTAACGGCAGAATAGGCGATATCCCCTCCATGAAGCCGGTGCAGACCGGCGTCATCTTCAACCGGGTTGAATCCCCGGACCCCGACCTGGTCGGCACGGTGACCGCCGGGGGGATGCTCGACTACGAGCACATCGGGCCCGATCCCGACATCAGGGAGTTCGACCTCAGGGGGACGCCTCTCATCGATATGCCGCCTGACGCCTCGGTGCCGCGGAAACTGCGAAAAATACTGAGCGCGAATGGAATTTTAAAGTGAAGGGAGGGCCCGATGAACGTAAGGATCAATCTCCGCGCGAAGACCGTCTTTGAGCTCAAGGAATACCGTATAGTCAGATACCTCTATTACGTCCTGATACGGGGATACTATCTGGCGCTGCTGCTGCTGCCATACGGCGTGATCAGCCTTGTCGCGCGTTATGTGCTGCATCCGTTCATATTTAACAAGGAAACGCGGTTCAACAAGTACATCCGGTCGGCTCTGCTGTGGATGGGCGGCGGTCTTCACAAGGCCGCCGATTACCGGGCGCACCTTCCGATCATGCGGATCATCCTCGACTATTTGCGCCACCATGTCGAGCCGATCAAAAACAGGAAGAAGCCGCTCATATACCTGGGATGGTGCGTTTCGCCCGAATTCATGAGGGCGTTCGATGTGCATTACATCATCCCCGAGGCCTTCAGTGTTACGGGCAGCTGGCTGGGCCGCGATGTCTCGAACCATATGCTCGAGGTCCTGGAATCCGAAGGCGGCTCCATCGAGAGCTGCTCCGCGTCGAAATTCGCCGCAGGGGCGTATTTCACGAGGCAGATGCCCGATCCAGACCTGATCGTCACCTCGTCGCATCCCTGCGATTCCGGGGTCTCGTTCTACCCGACCCTGCAGAACGTGACCAGGGTCCCCATGTACGTGCTCGATACGCCCTACGGCGACGACGAGGATTCGTACAGGTATTTCGCGGGCAACCTTAAGGCAATGATCAGTTTCATCGAGAAAAACACGGGCCAGAAAATTGACTGGGACAGGCTCAGGAGATCATGCGAGGAGTTGAACAAAACGAATTTCTACCTTCAGGAACTCACCGCCATGACCAGGGCCATCCCCTCACCGGTTTCTTCGCAGCAGCTGACCGTGGCCTGGGCGATGAAGCTCATGGGCTCCGGCTCACCGCATCTGACCGAGATGGCACGGATCATGTACGAGAACGCGAAGAAAAGGCTCGACCGCGGCCAGGGATGGCTCAGGGAGGAGAGGATACGCGTGATCTGGTGGGACGTGCCCATCGCATTCGTGAGCCTGTATCCCTGGATCGAAAAGGAGTTCGGCGCGATGATCGTCGGCGGAGATCTCATGGGAAGGTGCAATACGCCGTATGTCGACACGTCGTCCGAGGAGAGCATGATGCTGAGCCTGGCGAAGGTGCACCTGAACGCCTCGATGGTCCGCAACGTGCGCGGCACCCAGGAGCTGTTCATGGACGAGTTCGAGCAGATCATCGCCGAATACTCCGGCGACTGCTTCATCTTCGTCGGCCACAACGGGTGCAAGCACGGGTGGGGATACGGCCGCATCAAGAAGGACATCTGCAAAAGGATCGGGCTGCCGGCCCTGCACATGAGCAGCGATTATTCGGATTCCCGAAACACGTCCGAGGAATCCCTGAAAAAACAGATTTCAGATTTCTTCATAGGCAACGGGCTTGCCTGATACGGGAGGAGCGCAATGACAATAATGGAAAAGATGGCCGAAATCGCGGGCGCGATCGACAATCATTACCTGAAAGAGGCCCGGCTTGCCGGGAAAAGGGTCATCGGATATTTCTGCTCATACATTCCGGTCGAGCTCATTCATGCGGCGGGATTCGTTCCGTACAGGATGAGGGCGGTTGGCAGCGCGGGCACCGATCTCGCCGACGCTTATTACGCGCCGCTCAACTGTTCGTTCGTGCGCCACTGCTTCGACAGGGCGCTCAGGGGGGATTTCGGATTTCTTGACGGCGTGGTCTTCATGAACGGATGCGACCACACGCGAAGGATGTACGACAACTGGCGTTATTCGAAAACAGGACCGGAATTTCTTCATATGTTTTTCGCGCCCCATGTCATGGGAGGCAACGCCGCCGGCGCGTTCAGGGAAAGCATGGCTAACCTGAAGAAAGCCCTTGAAAAATCTTTCGGAGTCACGATCGCCGATGATAACCTGCGTAATTCGATAAGGCTGTACAACAGAATGCGCGGCCTGCTTCTCGCCCTTGACGAGAGAAGAAAAATGAAAAGCCCGCCAGTGTCGGGCAGCGAGATGCTCGGGATCGTCATGGCCGTGACCGCCGTTCCGGTCGAGGATGCCTGCGCGCTTCTCGAGGAGGTCATCGCGTTCATCGACGGGCGCGGCGATTCGCACAGCGGAGACGTGCGAATCATCATGCTCGCGGGATGCATGGAGGAGGCGGATCATCTGAGGCTTTACGAGGACTCGGGCGGGGTCATCGTGTCCGACGCGTTCTGCTTCGGGACCAGGCTTTACGGGAGGGCCCTGGACGAAAACATCGATCCGGCCGTGGCCCTCGCCGCGGGATATCTCGGCTCGGAAATCTCGTGCCCGCGCATGATGGACGATTTTCCGCGGAGGATCGAATGGGTCGCACGCAAGGCCGGGGAATATTCGGCCGATGCCGTAGTGGTCGAAAAGCTGAAATTCTGCGACATGTGGGGATGGGAGATCGAGCGCCTCAGGCGCGAGTCTAAGAAAGGGGTCATACCGCCGGTGCTTGCGATCGAGCGCGAATATCTCGGAGGCGCGTCGGGCCAGGTCAGGACGCGCATCCAGGCCTTTTTCGAGCAGATCAGGAACCGCCAGGAGATCGACGACGCTATTTTGCGCTCAGAGCGCGCGGCGTATTACGTGAGGAAGTAGAAGGTCTGCCTGCAGTGAACGGTCATGACCGTTCACTGCAGGCAGACAATAATAATAAGGAGAACACCATGTCAAAGACGAAAGGATTGAAGGACAGCTATGAATACATCGTCATCGGCACCGGGCCCGGCGGGGGCACGGTTGCGCGGGAGCTTGCGCTCGGCGGGAAAAAGGTGCTGATGATCGAGGCCGGGGCCTGGCACAGGCGCGGCCTGGGGTCCCTGCTCGGGATCAGGATCCTGAAGGGGTACCTGATGTTCAGCAGGTCCCGCGAGGGAGTGATCGTGGCGCGGGGCATGACCGTCGGAGGGTCCTCGATGGTGTACAACGGAAATGTATTCGATCCGCCCGGTTTCCTCTATGAGGAGATGGGCCTCGATTTCCGCAGGGAGGTCGATGAGCTGAAAAAAGAGATCGGCGTCAGGACCCTTCCGGAAAAATTTTTCAGGAACGCGAAGGGCGGGGTGAAAGTCCGCGAGGCCGCGGCAAAGATGGGCATCACCTTCAGGGCGCAGGAGAAGTTCATCGATCCCGACAAATGTTCGGTCGGGTGCGACTGGTGCATGATGGGCTGTCCGAAGAACGCGAAGTGGACAACCAGAAACTATGTAGAGGAGGCTCTCGAACACGGAGCAGACCTTCTTTTGTCCGCCGAAGTCGACCGGATAATTTTCGAAAAAAACGCCAGAGCGAGCGGCGTGAGGCTGAAAAACGGAGAGATCCTTCATGCAGACAGGATCGTCCTGTCCGCGGGGGGTATCGGCACGCCCGAAATCCTGCTGAGGTCGGGAATGAAGAACGTGGGCGAGAGCTTTTTCATGGACCCCATGAACGTCGTGACCGGATACGCCGACGACGAGAGCGGCGGAGCCTGGCGCGAGATGACATTTACCCACGCCTCGGACGATTTCGAGCACAGCGACGGTTTTCTCATCGGGAACGTCGGCGGCTCGTACTCGATGCTGAGCAATCTGTCCAGGATAAAAACCATGAGAAAGAACGCGCTCAAGATGCTGCCGCTGATGAAGCGCGGTATCGGCCTGTTCGTTAAGCTGGGAGACAACCCGAACGGGAACGTGTTCAGGAACGGCAGTTTCACCAAGCCGCTTGACATGGATGATGTTCGAAGGATGAAAAAGGGGACCGATATCTGCAGGGAAATACTGGTAAAGGCCGGTGTCAGGCCGTCCTCCATCGCGGTGGCCGAGATGATCGGCGGCCATCCGGGCGGGACCGCGGCAATGGGCCTTATCGTGGACCGCAATTTCATGACCGAACACGACAACCTGTACGTATGCGACGGCAGCGTGCTTCCGGTTTCGCCGGGCGCGCCTCCTTCGCTCGCCATACTGGCCTATTCGAAGCTGTGCGGAAAAATGCTGCTCGGGAAGGTCAGGGCCGAGGACAGATTGGTGAAGAAAACGGGCGGGGCCCGGGCGAACTGAATATATGATAATGGCGTGCAGGTGCGTAGCGCGCTACGCACCTGCACGCCATTATCGCAAAAATTTATCTTGAAAAAAACACTGTCCTGTTGTATTGCATGAGTCATCGCAGTCCGATATATCCACATGAAATCCCTGGCATGCTACATATCCGCCCTGTGCGTCTTTTTATGCGCCCTCGCCGGCTGCGGCCGTTATCTGTGGCTCGACCATGAGGGAATCGCCAGGGGGACCGTGGAACTTTCGGGCGAATGGAAAATAATCGATGCCGACACCCCCGACGCAATGCGTCCCGAATACGACGATTCGAAGGCGCCGGCGATCGCCATTCCGGGAAAGTGGGACCATATACTGCGGAAGAACAGGGACATGGCGGCCACGGTATGGCTCAGAAAAAAATTCATCATCGACGAGAGCCTCAGGGACAGGCAGATGGTCCTCTCCCTCGGCGCGATTTCGGTCGCGGACGAGACCTACCTCAACGGTGTTTTGGTCGGGGGAACCGGTTTCATCCCTTCTCGGGATAATCCGCTCGACTACGATTTTACCTGGCATTATGACAGGAATTATACTGTCGGCTCGTCGCTCGTACGCTTCGGACGGGAAAATGTCATAGCCATCCGCGTATTCTCGCATTACATCAACGGCGTGAAGGACGAGCCCAGGCTCTACACGCTTCGAAGCTGGACCAGCCATAACTGGCTCAGAAGATACCTGCCCTCGATAAACAATCTCACTCCACTGATCGTTTCGATCGTGCTGTCTATCATGCTTATCATCGTCGCAAGGGGGAATGTCAGCAGGTATGTTTTTCTGTATTCCACGCTTTTCGTTCTGGGCGTGACGGCCATAAGCCTGATTCTTCTCGGGATTCCGCCCATATCGAACGGCCTTTTCAGGTACAAGCTTTTTTTCATCATCTATTCCCTGATCGACCTGTTTCTCGTCCTGGCGATCATGGAGTTTTTCAAGCTGAAATCAAGATGGCCGGTATATCTCATTCTGCTGGCCCTCGCAGGCCTCATCCTGCTTATCATGCTTTCGCCGTCGACCCAGTTCTTTTTCCGTTACTGTAAAATCGCGACCCTGGTCTTTCTGATGCTGTGTGCGACCTATGTGTTCGTCCTGTTCAGCATCGCGGTGTACCTCGATCCCGTGAGATACTGGTTTATTTCGCCGTTCGCCGTGCTCGTTTTCATCTCCGCATTCCACACCTATTATCTCGTCGCGACAGACCAGATGTACCGGATGTCTTTCGTGTTCGTTTTCAGGCTCACGGCCCTCGCGCTTGCAGTGTTCCTGTATTTCCTGTTCGATCTGAAAAAAGTAGAGAAAGAGAGGGACTCCCTCACCAGCGCGCTGTTGAACAAGACGAGGGAGCTGCGCAGCGCGACGAGGCAGCTGCCTTCTGGCAGGAAAAAGGAGGACCCCCGGGACATTATCCACAGGCTGATCGAATACATTGACGCCAATTTTGCCGAGACATATGACCGGGTCGGTCTTGCCGAGAAATTCGGCCTGAACGAGGACTATATGGGCCAGCTTTTCAAGAAGGTGACCAGGACGAACATAGCGAATTACATCAACTGCAAGAGGATCGAGGCCGCGCAGCAGCTGCTCGAGGAGACCGACAGCAAGGTCATCGACATCGCCTTCCATGTCGGGTTCGACAATCTGACGTATTTTTACCGTCACTTCAGAAACAAGACGGGCTACAACCCGACCGATTACAGAAAAATGAAACGCGAGAAATTCGTCGACCTGCATTTCAAGAACGAGGCGGATTACTACTGACGAATCCCATGTCTTTAAGAAACCGGTACCATTCCCTGCCCCTGACATTGTTGAATACCAGCCAGTGTCCGCCAGGGAGAAGATGACAACGCGTGATGCCCCATCGGTCGCGCAGCGAAATAACGTGCTCTGACGGGCACAGTCGGTCGCCCTGCGAGGCGATGATGAGCATCTTTTCCGGAGGCAGCTTCGGAGTGAAGTTGAGCGGGGAGTGTATGGCCCATATCTCGTCGATTTTTTTCAGCAGGGGGTCGTCCTTTTTCAGGCTGGGCCTGAGCGAGCGCGGCCCGAGCGGGCGCGAAAAATCCACGGCGGGGACCATGAGGGCCGCGAAAGAATGTATGTCGGTCAGGGCCGAGAAAAGCGCGCCGTTGTATCCGCCCAGGCTCGCCCCGATGATGCCGATGTCCGCTGCGCCCGCTTTTCTGAGAATCTGAAACGATGCATGAAGGTCGAACATGGTCTGGCCGAAACGCTCCCAGGTCATCGCCGCGTTTTCCGGTTCGAGGAAAATTGCCCTCTGCGGCAGCGATTTATGGCCGCGCTTCCAGTGGAACGGCGTGATGAAAAGGGCGACGTCGAGGCCCGTCGAAAAAAGCCCGTGGATCCTGAACATGCTCTCGGCCTGGACCGGCTCGCCGAGCATATATCCGTGCAGGCACAGGACAGTTTTACGGCCGGTATCTCCATGCGTCCACCTGACGATGTATCCGGTTTTGTTGCGCTCCCATGACTCGAACCGCTCCCTTATCAGCGGATTGCGGGGAACATACCCGCTTTGAAAGGAGATGATCTCCCTGCGGCCTTCACGCCAGGGCCTGGATTCCACGACTTTCCACGCTGGAACGGTCTCCGGGAAGGAGAAAAACCGCAGCGGATCGTCGACATAACCGTGTTCATAGTAATAATCGATTTCTTTTTCGTAACGAGACCGGTCTGCGGCCACGGGCCTGAACCGGTTTATTATCCTGGGCAGGGCGAGAAAAAGATCGTCAACCGCGCCGCCGGCGATGTTTTGAATTGTTTCATGCATGGTACGCCTTCGCGGCAGATGATAGGAACAGGCGCCGGTTTTGCAAAGCAATTTTTACCGGCCGGCCCCTGTCCCGGCCCGGAGGGTTTTACGGAAGCCGGAACAGAAGCCAGGGATCGTTAGATATCAAGGCCGGTGTATCCACACAGGGGGATTATTTGTATTTGGCGGCTATGTCCTCGACCGTTGCAGTCCTGGCCTGGCTGTCGGTGCAGATGAGGTCAATCAGCTCGTTTTTAAATTTTTTGTTGCTTTTGAGCTTCGCGCCGAGTCCCGGCGTGGTTTTATCCAGGTACTGCGCGAAGAATTCCTCGGCGGCTTTTTCGAACGCTGGATATGAATTGTGGCTGCCCATGATGGCCTTGAAGTTTTCCTTGTCGGCGCCCATTATTGCGGCAAGGGCTGCCTTGTTCTTCACCAGCCTTCCAAGCCTGGCCGTGAATATGCGGCGGACATGGCCTTCATTCGTGTGAATGGCCTCCACCCTTTTTTCTATTTCGCTTCCCTTTGCGCGATCGGCGAATTTTTTATCCTTAACGACTTTTCTGAGATCACTGATGCTGTCATAGGGATAGTTTTTCATTACCGCGTAGGCGACCGACTTGGCGATGTCGCCGGCAGGGTCGGTTTTCAGATAATAGCAGAACTTGGTTTTTTCACGGCCGAGGAATTCCATGTCAAAGACGCCGTTCATTATCGTGACCCTGATGCGCCCTTCCTGGAGAGGTACGGTCATCTCGCTGGTGGCCGCAAAATCGACGACCGCTTTTCCGCCCTCGTAGTCGTACGTGGTCTTGTCCTTGATGATGACGTCCCTGTCGTCGATGACGGGAGGCTCGAGGACCAGATACACGATCATGTCGTCGCGAGTGATCTGTTTGAGGAGCTGCGTCCCCTTGCAGTCCGCGACCCAGTCTTTCCATGTGCTGATGTCGCGAAGCGCTTCTCCGATGACTTCGATTCTTGCGTCAATCGTGCCGACTGCCATATATTCCATGAGGTCGGTTCCGGATATCGGTCTTTCAAACAGCTTGATTCCGTTGCTGTCTTTGATAAGGCTCCAGCCCTGAGCGTGAAGCGGCTGAATGCAGAAAAGCAGTATTGCTGAGAAAAATGAGGCGATGAGAATTTTTCTGGTCATATTTTTACTCCATGCATAAGAATTTTATGATTCGGCAGGGACTCGCCCTTGTCCGATCATGCGCAATTTTTGAATTTTCAGGAAATCAACTAAAGGATGGAGTAATAATTCTATATTTGTGAATAATACATTGCATCCGGACGGTTTTTTTGCAAGCAAAAAAATTCATTTTAAATCATTTTCATCGAGGATGTCCCCATAGAGCTCGCGCGCACATTCCGGGCACACGCTGTGGGAAAAAATCGCGCCCGACCTTTTTGCCACGTATTCCTCCACCTGCTCCCAGAATCCGTGGTCGTCCCTGATTTTTTTGCATTTGGCGCAGATGGGTATTATGCCCCTGAGCGTCCTGATTTCCTCCATGGCCTTCTTGAGGTCTATGTGCGTCTTCACCCTCGCCAGCAGTTCACGGGAGTTGTATGGCTTCATGACATAGTCGACTCCTCCGGCCTCGAATCCCTTTACAATGTCGTCGGTCTCTCCGAGCGCCGAAAGAAAAATCACCGGGATATCCTTTGTTCCCGCATTTTCCTTGAGCTTTTCACATGTTTCGTACCCGTTCATTCCCGGCATCATGATGTCGAGCAGTATGAGGTCCGGCTTGCTTTTTTCAGTGAAATCCAGCGCGTCTTTTCCGTTGGTCGATACTGCAATGAGATATCCCTCGTCGTTGAGAAGGCCTCCCAGGACCTTCAGGTTCTCCATGTTGTCGTCGACGATGAGTATTAGCGATTCATTGTTTCCCGTCATTGTCTGCCGCCGTTTTTTTCAGGTAATCCCTGGATTGCCGGATGAGGCCGATGACCGTTTTTATGCCTTCAACATCGACCATTCCTGCGTATTCATTGAGCCGACGCGCCCATTCAAGCATGACGCCGAGATTGTTTCGTTCCCCGGCGATCTTGATTTTTTCCGAAAGCGCGTTAATGTCGCTGATTAGTATGGTGCCGGATATTTTTTCGAGAATCGGCATGAGATTGTCTTCTATCTCGCGGAGCAGGATTGTCTTCGGTCCGGGTTCAAGCCGTGCGATCATCTCAGCGCCGGTCTGGCCCTGATCCGTCTGATCGACCGGCATCCTTCTTGCCGTTGCGGGAAGACAGCGGTCGATTTCATTCATGAGGGCTTCCGTGTCGATGGGTTTGATGAGATATCCCGAAAATCCCATCTTTATTATCCGCTGCATGCTGTTCGGGTCTGCTGAGGCAGTCAGGGCTATGACCGGTATTTCTTTGAGCCTGTCGATTTTTTTTATCGCAGACAACGCCAGGTACCCGTCCATTACCGGCATCCGCAGGTCCATGATGATGATGTCGGGCCGGTACTGCTGCGTAAGGAAGACCGCCTCCTGCCCGTTGACTGCTTCTATGACACGCATGCCCCATTTTTTCAGGAGTTCCATTACCAACATGCGGTTCGATCCGACGTCGTCGACCACAAGGGCCCTGGTGCTGTTGAAAAGCATTTGCCGGGGCGACGCCGTTTTTTCTTGGACGGCCTGGCGTTCGACCGCGGCTACGTTCACCTCCCTGATGGTGACAAAAAAGGTGCTTCCCTTTCCGGGGGAGCTTGTAACGGTTATTCTCCCGTTCATCATCTCGACCAGCTTTTTACTGATGGACAGCCCCAGCCCGGTGCCGCCGTATTTTACGGCATTCTGGCCCGATGACTGCATGAACGATTCGAAAATTGCTTCCAGGTTGTCCTCGGGGATTCCGATCCCCGAATCCTCGACCAGGAGAATGATGTCTATTTTGCTCCGGTCTTCTTTCTGCGGCAGAGATCGTGCTGCGAGTTTGATATGCCCCCTGTCGGTGAATTTTATGGCGTTGCCCAGCAGGTTGACCATCACCTGCCTCAGCCTTATCTCGTCGAGCAGGAGCGCCTGGGGCATCCGCGGGTCGAGTTCGACGATGAAATCAAGCCCTTTGCTTCCTATTGCCGTTTCGAATATCTCCTTCAACTCGTCGAAGAGCGACCCGATTTCGACAGGGCTCAACTGGATCTGCATCATCCCCGCCTCGATCTTCGAAAGGTCCAGGATGTCGTTTATCAGGGTGAGGAGGCTTTTTCCGGCGGTCTTGATCGACCTGGCGTACGACATCTGCTTCTGGTCCATTGCCATGTCGGAAAGAAGCTCGCTGAAACCTATGACCGCGTTGAGCGGCGTGCGTATCTCGTGGCTCATGTTCGCCAGGAATTCGCTCTTCGCCCTGTTCGCGGCCTCGGCCTCGTCCCTGGCCCTTATCAGCGCCGATTCCTCCTGCTTGCGCTTGGTGAGATCGTAGAAGTTTATGATGATGCGCTCGCCGATTACGGTCGCCCGTATTTCTATCTCCTTGTCGGTGCCGTCCTTGCACCTGATTTTCACCTCGAGAGGAAGAACCTTGCCGGCCGTTTTTTTCGCGTTGCCGAGCAGGGTTTTCCAGACCGATTCGAGCTCTTTCCGGTAGTAGCGGTCCGGATAGGCGAGCTCGAACCATCGGTCAATGGTCGCGATTTCGTCGACTGTGTAACCGAAAAGCTCGGTAAACATGGAGTTCACGTATACAACGTCTTTTCCGCTGTAAATGCCCATCGCCAGAGGCAGGTCCTCGATCACGAGGCGCAGGTTCTCCTCGCTTCGCCTGAGCCTTTCCTCCTCGTTTCTGCGAAGGGTCATGTCTCGGGCCGCTGCGTATATGAGCTGTTTTTCCCGAACCGCGAATGAGTTCCACGATATCCAGCGGTACGAGCCGTCGCTGCACCGGTACCGGTTTTCGAAGTTGACGACGGTTTTGCCCTGCCACAGCTGTTCGACCGCCTCGAGTGTCGGGCCGATATCCTCTGGGTGCACGAATTCGACGAACGGCCGCGACAGGAGTTCCTCCGTGG
Organism: Spirochaetota bacterium; assembly: GCA_022709405.1. Taxonomy (GTDB): domain Bacteria; phylum Spirochaetota; class UBA4802; order UBA4802; family UBA5550; genus JAKLIV01. The sequence continues at coordinate 380 of JAKLIV010000080.1, read as the reverse complement.
TCCAGCCAAGGGTTTTCTGCCACGACGGGCTGATCTGCCTGAAAAAACCGTCCATGCCCGCGATGCAGAGCATGTCCAGGGTTATGGAGAAGAAAAGCTTGATGTTGTCCTCCGCGGCCTTCTGCTCCGTGATGTCGCGGAAAATTCCCTGCATGTAGGTCTTTCCCTTGTATTCGAAACTGCTCGCCTTGATCGCCACGTCCCGGAGCGTGCCGTCCTTTCGTATGATCTTTGTTTCGAGCATTTCATCCTGCCTGGTGGTGGCGTGCAGCGCATAGGTCCTGGCTGATCCGTTCTCGATCACTTCAGGGGGATGCATGATCGTATGGTGCGCTCCGATGATTTCCTTCTTGTTCCTGCCCAGAAGGGCCATCGCGGCC
>JAKLIV010000008.1 GCA_022709405.1 Spirochaetota bacterium | reverse complement strand
GGCAGGGATCGGGCACCCTTCGGTCTGATAAAAATTGTTTTTTCTATAGGTAGGGATTTTTGCGTCACGACCGTCACGGACGACACACAGTCGAGGGGCGAGATATAGTTCCAGCCGTCCGAGGTGATTCTGATGAGTTTCCAGTCGTCAAGCATCGGATTGATTACAATATCGCCCCCGAGCTTCCCAACACGTCCGTAAACCTGCACGGTTTCCCCTTCAAAAACCGCCTGGGCCTCAATCTCTGAAATAATATCTGATATTTGAGTCCCAGATAAATGTTTCCCGGTTTCCTTGCGTACACGATATTGGACATATTTCTTGAAGTTTCGAGCGAGAACCCGGTCGGCTTCGTAGTGATCATTGACCGGATAAAGGGCGTAGCCTGTATCACCGTCGGTAAAAAGGCGAGTATCGGCCATTACGCATTCAAGGGCTTTTTCGATTAGCGTTTTTTTAACGGGCTTTTCGCTTTCTTCCTTTATATTCCGCTGTGGTTCCGGTGCTTTCGGTGCCGTTGAATGACATAACCGTAGAGGTGCCGCTTTCGGCTTTTCATCGGCAGGCTCATCGCCGGGTGATTCTTCGACCACGGACAAATTGACAACGGGCTCCTGAATTCTGGCGAGCTTTTCGGCGATCTGCGTCTGTGTCTCAGGATCGGTAAAAACTTCATCGTATGTCATGTAAAGGTCGGTCCCGTCTGAATCAGTGACCCAGCCCTCCGCGTCGATTGAATAGCGGGTGCCGTCCTTTATGAAGGGAATTGATTTCTCGACCGTCGGCGCGTTCATCGGGCACCCCCGGGAAATCGCATTGCGCTTAACGTTTTAGTGTTGACAAGTTCGCGGGCATGTATTACTATTGGTGTAATTGATGTCGCAAGCATATTTTTTTTCTCCTGATTGAGCCCGGATAGCCTCCCGGGCTCTTTCTATTTTATGGCTTCCGCTTCTGCCGTTCTCGTTCTATAGGGTGACCGGCCAGCCGCATAACCTCGGCGGCCAAGACGTACGTTTTTTTACCGATCCTGAAACCGTGCAGCATCCCGACCTTGATGCGCCGCCATACTGTTCTGATTGAACATTCAAGCGTCTGTGCTGCTTCGGCGATTGATGCTATGTTATTCATTAGTTGCCATCCGTGACTAAGGTAACATGTGTCAATAGCAAATAAAAGCCTTTTCCCGGAAAATTCAATTCTCGCTGCTTGCGTCTAACGCCCCATGAAATCAATAACCGCTTTTCGGTATTTAGCTATTTCCATTTCGTCCCGCTCCTCTTGTCGAATTTCCTCATTGAATAAATTGTGGTCGAGCACGGACTCAATCGCTTCCTTGATTACCTGTTCAAGCTGTGCCGGGTGCAGGGCTTCGAGTTCGTAAACCCGGTCTGACCCGTGGCGCTCGATAAATTTCTTGTAGTTAGCACTGCCAGTCTTTGCGCTTCCTCCATCTGGCAGGTTAAAGCGCTCGACCTGGTCACGAGTTAAGGCCGCACGAATAGGATGTATCGAGATATGAAAATCACGCCGCATAGACTGAGCAAAACTCATGGCGATTTCATCCCCTTCTGGATCGCAGTCTGATACAAGAATTGTTATTAGCTTGCTCTTGCCACTATTTTTAAATCGTTGCGCCATCTCATAACGAGGAGCAATAGAGCAATATCCACGGCTTATCGTGACTGGTACACAATAAGGGTCGGCTGCCCGCTGTAGCGTGGCCTGAATAGTATTCTTTTCACCAACGATTTCGACATGATTTGGTTGTGAGGCCTGAAGGTCTCGTCGGTATCCTTTCAAGAATATTCCAACTTTATTTTTGATAAAAGACTGAGCATTGGTCCAGCCCGCCCCCGGTGTGTGTGGGCGAGTTCCATCGGCAATGCAATAAAACGGAATTATATTTTCTATTCGCGCACGACTCAATAGTTTAGATAAATCCTGATAGCTATTCCTGTCGTTCTTGTAAACCGAATCTGGTTTTGCGGAATGTTTAAGCGGTGGATTATTTAATAGGTTATAATGTATTTGCCGGACCGTCAATGGCCAATATTTAATCATACTATTTAGCAAATCAATAACGGCATTAAGAAAGGAATTTTTCCCGTCTGAAATTTCTGGGCGTTTCTTCGCAGCCTCAATTTTAAAGCTCACAACATTGATCTCTGATTTTGCAATCCGATCTGCGATGAGCCTGCGTCGGGCTTCCTCTGGGGTGTCGTCGATGATGACTTCCTTGATCGCTTCATCTATCGTCTTCACGCGCTGCCGGTTATATTCGCGTATTAATTGTAGATAGCCGGGATCGCCTCTCTCTATATCGACCACGCGGGCCGGGACAGTTTCGAGTCCGGCAAGGATCGCGGCCGCGTGTCTCCGGTGTCCTGAAAGGATGAATAGGTCGGACGATACAACAAGCGGCTCCAGAATCCCTTTATTATCTATGCTCCTTGCCAATTCCCATATACTCGGATCGTCGTCCGGGTTAATCCTGTGATAAATGAGCTCATTCTCCGGCGAGGGCCTGACGTCGGAAATTGATACTTGTCTCAATTCGGTGTTGTTCATCCGTCCACCTTCCCGCCGCGCTCGCTGCCGAATGTATAAGGCTGCCTGCATCCGTCCACCTTCCCGCCGCCGATCAGTTCGTCGCAAAAATCAAAAATGCGCTCCGAATCGGTTTCAAGCCCGAATCGTATGTCGTCAAGTTCAGCGAGCAAATCACGTTTCGATAAAACTTTTTCAGTTTTAACCATCGCCATGATCCTGCCGATCCGTGCTGCCGCTTCCTGTAGCTCGGAATATAAATGCATGTTGCTTTTCCTGCGCTCGATGATTTTTTCAGTGATTCGATTTTTGTTCATGATGTGCCTCCTTATTTGTTCACCTTCATGTTGTCGGTGATCCATTTTTCGAGTTCTTCCAGCGGATACCGAACCGCCGCCCCGCGTCCACGTCCCAGGGTTATAAAGGGCGGATGCGGCGCGCCGTGTAACCGGTCGGCGTCGAGCTTTGCCAACGATATATTGAGCCGGTCGGCGGCTTCTTTTCTTTTAAGTAGAGTCATAGAAGTTCCTCCTCTTGTTTCGTATGTGACATAATAATTTATGTCAATGACCAGTAGGATATCACATAACGCAACAATCGCAACTCTTTTGTAAAAATCTCAAATAAAAAACGAAATATAGTTCTAATGGAGTTTCGAGGACTTACAAATCAAGGGGCGAGAGGGGGGCCGAAAAGGCCCCCTTTTTTAGTACGGCAGGGTGTTATTCGGTCGGCTTCTTGCCGATCCGTCTTTTCCGCTGCCCGCTCCCCTTCTCAGAGAGCCACGCGTCGATCTCCGACATGCGGAATCGGACGAAACGCTCGATCTTGTAGAACGGTATCCGCTTCTTCATTACGAGATAGCGGACATAGCCAACCGATGCGCCGAGATATTCCGCGACCTCCGAAATGTCCGCCAACGGTTCAGTGCCGACCGGTTCGCCATTGATGCGGATACTGCGTTCCGACAGCGGGGGCAGTTCGTTGTGTATCTCATTTTCTTCATAATCTCGTGACCCGATCATTTTGCACCTCCATTTTTATCTTATGTCTTATAAAAAAATGAAGATCGTCAACAAAAAAAGGCCGGGTGAGGAACCCGGCAAAAAGAAGTTACTCAGGCAAAAAAGTATTATGCCGCTGTTACTTTTGTGCCGCCGTGAATCATATTTGATACGGCCCTGATTTCGTCCTCGATTTCCCTCAATATCTCCTGCATGCCGCAGTATGGCCGCCAGTTTTCTTCATTCATTTTCCCGGTCGGGTCAACTGCAAGGCCGATGCAGGCAAGTTTGTCGGCCAAGATGTCCAATTTGTCCACAATCCCAATTACATCTGTCATGCCGTCACCTCCTGGGCGTCGTCGTGCTCCCCGTCGTCTTCTTTCGGCGTTAGATACATCGCTTCGAGCTTCGCGCAGACTCTGTCAATAGCTGCTGCAAGTCTGGGGCTAACGGGTTTTACTGCCATTTCGTTGGTTTCTTTCATTTATCATGTCCTCCACGTTGTAATATATTATAATGTACATATAGTTAATGCACGTGCATTGTCAATATAAAAATGCACGGTTAATGAAAATAATTGTATTTGACAATCATGTTCTTTAATTTATAATTGTATGATAAAAGTTATGAAAGAAGAAAAGCGATATTCGGACGTTAAGCGTCCATTTATAAAGCTGAATCCCGCAGAAGATGCAGAGATGGATGTGTTTATCGCCGATCTATATAAGAAGACGGGCGAGAAATTAAAGAAAAACGAATTTATAAAAGCGTGTATTAGTTATATCATCAAGCACAAAATAGATCCTCGTAAATAGCCCCTCCGGTCAGTTCACCGTTTCCGGCCCCGGGTCGGGCTTGACCTCGAAAATCCCCTCCTGCACCGCCAGCACGTCCGCCATTTCATTTACATTCAATGAAAAGTAATGGGCCGACATTTCGTCGGTCAAGTGGCCGGTCACGGACTGGACCTTCACCAGTGGGATTTTTGCGTTTATGAGCAACGAGTTCAGAAAATACCGCCAACTGTGGAACGTGATGTTCCGCGCCCGGCGTTCTTCCTCGCTGATCCCCGCCCGTTCCATTGCGTAAAACAGACAGTTCGTCATATAGCTGGGATCGGCAGGCCGGTCTTCGTGATCATCGGAATAAAAGATAAACGCATCCCCTCCCCTCGCCGCCCGATATGGGTTTTTCTCGATCAGCGCGTCGATGGCAGCCTGTACTTGCTTCGGGATAATAACGCTTCGGGCCTTCCCGCTTTTTGTGCTGGGATTTAGTTTTTTCGTGTGCGTGTCCCATGAGGAGTCGACCTCAATATATGCCCGAAAATAGTTCTTGATTTGCAGGCCCAACAGCTCCCCGAGCCTCATTCCCGTGGAAGCCGCCGACAAGGACATGACAAAGGCCCGGTAATCGTCCCACTCGACCGCCAGCACTCGCCGGGCCTCCTCTATGGTCAGAATCCCTTTGATTTTTTCGGGTTTCGATACAACCCGCCCGACCTTTGGAATAGTTTCTACGAGGTCGTTTTCTTCTGCCTGTTCAAGAATTGATTTAATTATTGACATGGCTTTGTTGACTGTAGAGCCAGAAAGCTTTTCATTAATGAATAGCCAGTTGCGTAGTTCCTTCAACTTCGGTTTCGTGATCTCGGTTAGCCGTAAATCGCCAATTTTATCCAAAATATATTTTTCAAGCAGCCGTTGTTTTTCAGAGCAGTTCCGAGGGCTGATCCGGCGGCCAGTGACCCTCCGGTCCCGCGCCCAAAGGCCGTCATAGTCAAAAAAGCCCCTTGCGTATTCGGCAAGGGTCGGGGCCTCGTTTTTCGGTTGCTCACTCAGGGCTTCCAGGTGGTTTAAAGCCCATACCCTGGCTTTACCGTGGACGGTTTCCCCGGTCGATTTTGCAGGGCTCCATGATCCGTCTGGCCGCCTGACCTGCACATAATAGATTCTCCCGCCGGTCTTGCTGCCGCGCTTAAAAACCTTATAAGGCTCTTTCGTGTACGTCTTTTTTTTGTGTTCCATGTGGCCGCCCCCACCGTTTTTCAGACTGGCTGACAGTGTGAGCGGATTTAGGGGTTTTTCAAGGCTTTTTTGAGGGGTCGCCGGTTTTACCGTTTTGTAACTCCTGATTTATCGAGGGGTTGTATTCGCGCCCGCCCCGATTCGAACGGGGGGCCTGCGGATTCGAAGTCCGACGCTCTATCCAGCTGAGCTACGGGCGCTGATGGGAAATACAATCAATTTTCTTTTTTGCAAAAGTCAAGGAAAATACAGAATCATTTTATCCCTGCGCCGATAATAAATGTCCTGATGATGTTCCGAATCGAGTCAAATCCGATTTTCGAATATTCCATCCTGTCAAACTCCACGAACACGCAGGATTCAACGTCATCAGCGGGCCTGATATGATCGATCTGGTCTGTAGTGCAGTGAAAAGCGAAGTCGAGCGTTGTGTACGTAATTCCATGGTAAAGATACGTATTCGGAAACGAAGCGAAGTACCTGGCCTCTTTTAATTCTATTCCAAGCTCCTCGCGGATCTCGCGGCGCAGGGATTCCTCGGCGGTTTCCCCGGGCTCGACGAAACCGCCGGGCAGGTCGAGCGCTCCCTTCTGCGGATCATGGGCCCTTACAGTGAGAAGCATGCCCCTTTCTGATGTAATTACCGCAGCAACTGCAGCCGCAGCATTGAAATAATAAAGAAAATCGCATTCGGGACAGTATACCGAACGACTGCCCCTGATCGCGATCGATTTTGATCCGCATTGCGGGCAGAACTTGAATACAATCTCAGGATTCTTCATGCAAACCGCTCCATCGATCTCATTGAGTAACCGGTTTCTCCGTATTTTTTTTCGCAAGCTTCCTGTCTATTTCCGCAGAAAGGAGATCTATTATCCTCTGCGGGTTTTCGGTCTTCGAAGCCGAGGTTATACCGTCAACGCCTGAGACCTTCGCCTTCCAGCGCGGGTCGTCCACCGTCAGGTAAAGGACGATTTTTTCTTTTTCGGCTGCATTCGATATGAATTTTTTAACGGCGAAGTTGAACATCGTCCAGGCAAGAGCGCGGTCGATCAGGACAATTGCGTCATAATCGGCGGTCGAGACGTCCCTGAGCCTGTTCAGTGTTATCACCTTCAGGCTCGAATTCGGAGCGTATTTTTTGACGATCCCGTCGGTGACAGCGTTTTTGAAATCGCTGCCGCTCATGGCGATGAGAATTCTCCGGGTTGAATTCTCGTCTCCTGCCCTGTACTCCCGAATATTCTTCGAGCATGAAACAAGCGCAATCATCAGTACTGCAATCAGCGCCTTAACGGCGAATCCCTTGATATTCATAAGTCCTCCGGTTATCTTTTTATCCTGATAGTCATTCAATCGGGTTTCGTGACGCACCCGCCGCTCCCCTTTTTCAAAAAAACGATCGTTGCGCCCCAGTTCGGACCGTCGTCACGAAATGAATCCACCCGAGGGTCCTTTTCGAGGATTGCGTGAACCCATTCCTTTTTTCTGGACATACCCTTGCCGTGAACGATCCTCACTCTGAAAAGGCCCGATTCCGAAGCCTGGCGGATAAATTCCTGAACCGCGAGGCCGGTATCCTTGAAATGAAAGTGATGAAGGTCTATTTCGTCGCCGAATTCAATCGTAGTGACGTTTTCTTCGAGATCATCCTCCCGTGGGGCCTGGCCATTCTCGTCCGCCCTCATCATTAACACCGCCTGATAAAATCGACGAATTATCGTTTAAACACGCTTCATGACAATATATCGAGTATATTCCATTACATGTCAACAATCAAAAAATTCGGGCTTAGTACCGCTTCAGGTTCGCGGGTATTTGAATAATCATTGTTAAAAACCTGTTTACTGAAGGATTATGGGATTAAAGATCGGGAAAATTCGGTTAAGTGGATTCAATCCGGGAGGTTTATCCGGCGTATGACGGTTTGCGAAACGGCAGCTTCTCTGCCCAAAAAAAAGAGGAGTCTTCCGATCCCCTCTTATGTTTGGTTTTACGATTGTACACGTTCTTCGGCGTCTGTGTTTTAGGAGGCTTTGTTTTAAGCCTTCTGCCGCAGCGAACGGTCTTGAGCAAATCCGCCTTCTTTTCTTTTTCCATGTCATTCCTCCATTATCGTTTTATAATCTGATAAAAACCCCGCCTTTTGTCAAGGCATTGCATGGAATTTTTTATTGTTGACCTTTTGCGTCGTAACGTTAGAATCAAACGTCTTTATGCGATACTATTCACGGAGCACGGGAATGAACAACGAAGAGATGACAAAAAAATACCAGCGCGCCGCCGGAATCATCGCAACCGCCGGAATCATCCCATTCGCGGTAACCGATACGCTTATCGAAATAATCAGGTTCTACCTCGATGACCGGGATGTCGATTTTATCGTGGCCAATTTTGACCGCGGTAAGACGCTCTCCCACGCGCAGATCAGGGCCAAATCGGGCCTTTCCGACGAACAGATCGAATCCATCACGTCCAAGCTGGCGAGAAAAGGCGTCATTTTCAACCAGCCGAACTCCTCCGGGGAAATGGTGTACCGCATCCTTCCCCTGATCCTTGTCGGCACTTTCGAATACACGTTCATGAAACAACTGCCGGATGGCCCGCAATACGCGGATCTCAAAAAAATCGCCGGCCTTTACCACACGCTTCTTCATGAGCTGCGCGACAATATCCAGCGCGGATACGACAACCTGCTGCCGATATTCGAAAACCAGCCTGCGGTCGACCGAACGGTCCCTGTTTTCACTTCCGAATCCGGCAAATCAATCAATATCATCGTCAATCAGAAGGTGGATGCGACAGAAAAGGTCCTCCCCGCCCAGACTGTCCGCGAAATCATCGATAAATTCGACGAAATCGCCGTGGGGCACTGTTTCTGCAGAAACTACAACAAGGTCCTCGGCCACGAATGCGAAATATCGGCTCCGTCCGAGGTATGCTTCACGTTCGGCAAATCCGCCCGCCACACCGCTTCCCAGGGTTTCGCGCGCATGGTCAGCCGGGACGAGGCCATGGAAATAATGCTCAAGGCTGAAGAAGCGGGCCTCGTGCACAAGGCGTTTCACAACGGTTCCAATATCGGCAAGGAAGAAAACAGCATATGCAACTGCTGCAAGGACTGCTGCGACACGTTTACCCTGTGGCGCTCCGGCACCACGCCCATGGTCAATTCCACCAATTATCTTTCGGTCATCGACCGGAACAAGTGCACCGGATGCGAGATATGCGTGCAGAGGTGCCCGGTCGACGCAATATCAATGGACGCCGAAGGGCTCGCGGTCAGGACCGAAAGCTACTGTATCGGATGCGGAATATGCGCCAGATTCTGCCCTTCTGAAGCGATTTCGCTCCTTGAAGGGATGAGAAGGGTTTACGTTCCGCCTCCCAGGCTTCGCTGACTCATAAACTGATAAAAAATCATACGGATACAGGCGTGGCGGATATTATTTTCCTTGGAACAAACGGATGGTACGACTCTCCGACCGGATCAACTCTCTGCGTGCTCGTGAGCACGGATAAAGCAGATATCTTTCTCGACTGCGGCAGCGGATTTTTCAGGGCGCACCGGTTCGTCGACGGCAAAAAACCAGTATTTATCATCCTGAGTCATCTTCACTGCGACCACATTTCGGGCCTCCACGTGCTCGCGAGGATGCCCTTTACGGCCGGACTCACCATTCTCGTAGATAAAGGCGCAAGAGATAAATTGCAGGATTTCATCAATCATCCATTCACTTTTCCCTTCGAAGACCTTCCATATACAGCCAGATTGGCCGATTTAGACACCATCGGCAACGATCTTCCCTTCGAAATACGATATCTGCCGCTCGTGCATTCCGATCCATGCCTCGGATTCCGGATCACGATCGACGGGAAGACGCTCGCATTCTGCACCGATACCGGTTACTGCGAAAACGCTGTTACGCTGGCAGATCGTTCCGATCTGCTCATCACCGAGTGCTCTCACGTTTCGGGACAGGAAGACAGCGCGTGGCCGCATCTCAATCCGGAATCAGCGGCCCGCATCGCGCGCGAAGCCGGAGCACAAAAACTTGTTCTCACTCACTTCGATGCGTTCAGGTATGCATCGCTGGAAGACAGAGCAGCCGCCGAACGCGCGGCGAAAAATATTTTTTCAGAGAGCTATGCGTCATACGATTTGATGAAACTTCATCTTTAATCCGATTAATTTCAAATTGTCCTTGACCTTTTAAGTGATGTGAGTATAGATGATTAATAAAAAAATGAACTCAAGTAATTCATTGTTGTTACCGATGAACAAAATATAAAATGATTAATTCTTTTGGAGGAAGACATGCCAGAAAAAAAAGCAACGAAGAAGAAAGCCGTAGCAAAACCGAAGGCGAAAGCGAAAGCGAAACCCAAAGCGAAAGCGAAACCCAAGGCAAAAGCGAAGGCTAAATCCAAGAAGTAATCCAGCGACTCACAGTTTCTCAAGTGCGCCGGGTTATTACTAACCCGGCTTTTGCACGTTTAGGGGCCGCGGTTTTCTTTTTTTAATCCCTCTGCTTCAATAAAAACCTTATCAAATTTCAAATACGTTCCGGAGAAAATCGATTTTAGTTGCAAACAACACCATTACGAAAAGTATTTATCAGCAATTTGGTTGGTTCATCATCCTCCAGAATAAAAAAAGACCCTGGATTACCATAACTCCAGGGTCTTTTATTCATTTCTCGATGGGTGGATGACGGGACTTGAACCCGCGACAACAGGAGCCACAATCCTGGGCTCTACCAACTGAGCTACATCCACCGTGAACGCCGCCTTGGACGGCAAATTCGAAAAATCATTATTGTTTCGGGGTTTTCGTTGTCAAGATAATTAATGTTCGTCTTCAAAAAACCTGAATTTGGGGAGGATGCCGGTCACCTTAAGAAGGGTTTTAACTTCGTGGGATGTTTTCATGAGATAGAAAATAATGTCTTTCTTCTCGAGATCCTGAAGTATCTTGATAATCGTACCCAGTGCGAAGCTGTTGATGTAGGTGACCTTTTCGATATTCAGGACGACTTTTTTGCTCTCAGGTTCGAGGCTGCTGAAAATGAAGCCGTAAAGCTCCTCTGAATTCTCATATGAGATATTTTCGTCAAGATCGAATACAAGATAGTCACGGATGCTCCTCTTCGAAATTTTCATGTTTAACCTGCTCGATGGTAAAATATGCCGTTTATGACCACGAATACGCGCAATCATCTTCAAAATCACTTTCATTATATATCGCGCATATTTACGAGGCAAGATATATTTTTTTGATATGCATAGTTTTATGTGAACGCTATCGGAGTTTTCGAGGTTGACGTCAATGATACAGAAACAGTGTTTTTTTAAACATTTATTGACACTTTATCTTTGATCTTTTAGTATCACTATATGTATTTTTTATGTATATCAAGGACCCAATGATCATGAACAAACTTACCGTATCGATAGTCGGTCTTTTGTGCTTCGTCTTTCTTGTATCATGCAGCGATTTTTCTAAGGTCGAATATACCGAACTTACCGTCAATGACGTATACGATGTCTCCGGAACCGGCGTATTCTACCCAGAAACATCCGGCTATGTCGATCTGACATATAATCTCGATCTCGGATCATCATCGTATGATATTTTCTTCATTTTGACCAACAAAAGCCAGACATCCTCCGCAGATGCGCACAATATCAGCGGCAATTACATTTCATCAGCGGCATATCAGAACTCGATATCGGCGGCATCAGAAGACGAATCCGCAGAAGATATTGCGGAAAATCAGCCGGGGATGAGGGGTAAACCCGATATTTCGGCATTCAACAACGATCCTTTTTCGAAAATCGATACGACCGGGGGTGATACGGCATATTCCATGTCCTTTATCGAGCCATCATCTCCGGCGTATGATATTAATATAGGGTCAGCCGCAGACGATGAAGCTGGCGATACTGGCACTTTCGGCGTGGACAGCGACGAGGAAGTCGACGCAACGTGCCGGTACACAGGAACAGCTTCGACCGAATTCGGCACCAAAAAGCTCAACATCTGGGTCGCCGACGATTGTTGGGAAACCGGCGGAACAAAAACTTACCAAGTTTCCTCGGCAATGATAACCGCACTGGCATCGGAATTTCTCAACTCGACCGATACCGACGATGATATATACGATTGGGTGACCGGCATTTACGGCGATGAATGGGGTAACCATGACTATGCGAGCCAGCTTATCGGGACGGATGACAACATCACCATACTTCTCTTCGATATCGATGGCGACGATGTGTCGAATTTCGATGAAGGATATGTCGCCGGATATTTCTTCTCAAAAGACAATTTCAAACAGTCCGAAATTTCGTATTCGAACGAACGGATCATGTTTTACCTGGACGCGGTTGCCTATGCCTGCCCCGAAGATTCCTGGGAAATCACCGATAAGCGGCCGGCGGACACGGTGCTTACCCTGGCGCACGAATTGCAGCACATGATCCATTTTTACCAGAAAAACGTGATCCGGGTGACCAGCGGCGCGGCAACCGCAACCTGGATCAACGAGATGTGCTCACTCATGACCGAGGACCTGATCTGCCGCAATCTCGGCGGCGAGTTCAAGGGACCGCGGGGGATTTCAGGGACCAACCCGGGCGAAGGGAGTGATTACAACACTAATGGTTGGCTTCCCTACTACGCCATAGACCCGGATTCTTCTCTTACCAAATGGAACGAAAGCAATCTGGCGCTCGATTACGCGACCGCCTACTGTTTCGGCGCCTACCTTGGCAGAAATTTCGGCGGGGCTACGCTCTTCAGGAACATCGTGCAGAACGAATTTACGGATTCAATGGCCGTTACCACTGCTGTTGCCGCTGCGCTCGGATCATCAGTGGCCTATGAGAACCTTTTACGGTCCTGGGGCGCTGCGGTTTTGCTCTCCGATGAAAATTTATACGGATTCAGTGAATTTGACGGGCTCGTTTACAATCGCGGCGATCAATGGTACAACACCACTGAAAGCTCGATAATATACTCTCTCGGCTCCATCAATGTCCTGAACTATGGCGATGGTCTTCTGGTATACAACCCTTCAGGAATCACTGGCGGCGGCGATCTCCCGCCATCATCGAACAGGTTCGTGCGCGTCGCGACCGGTGTCAGCGGTGCTCAGTCATGGAACATCAGGCTTGACAAGAACGTGCGGCTGACCGTTGTGGTTAAATAAGAAGAAGCAAGCGCCGTGCCAGATGATACCTGCACGGCGCTTTTTCTTTGCATGCATGCCAGAAGGGATTCGAACCCCTGACCCACGGCTTAGAAGGCCGTTGCTCTGTCCAACTGAGCTACTGGCACGTATTCGGGGCGAAAGGATTTGAACCTTCGGCCCTCTGGTCCCAAACCAGATGCGCTACCGGACTGCGCCACGCCCCGTGTTTTGAATTGAGTCAACTTACCCGTGTCGGCGCATTTGTCAATATTTTTTCACGCACCGCGGCGCATCATCGGTTCCTGAACATCCTGAGCATGTTTTCATGATGCGCCGATTCATTCATGGGAATCGTGTGGCAGGTCTGGCACCTGCGGTCCGAGCCTATCGGATAGGGCGAACCCGTATACTGCAGAGGCTGCACGGCGTCGCGGTTCCCCGCGCCGCTTTTTACCGGATACAGCGCGTGCGCCGGGCCATGGCACGCCTGGCACGGCACTCCGACATTGTCGGCGCTGTTCCTGAACAGCCCGGACTGTTCCTTGTTCCACGCGTTGAATCCGTCGTACGCCGAAGGAGCGTCGAACCCGGCATGACAGGTGAGGCATCCCGGCTGCTGGACCCATGCCATGCGCGCCTGTATTCTCTCTAACGGAAGTGAGGACCTTTTCTTCAAGTGCTTCGCGAGCCTGTCAGCGGATTTCATTTTCTGCTGGCCTTTCAGCAGGGCGAGCGCGTGCAGGTCGAGCGAACCGTGACATTCAACGCACGAAATCCCGACCGTTTCGTGAATGCCGCGGCTGCTTTTTGAGTTCGATCCGGCCCCGCCGGGATGGCATTTCATGCACGCACCAGCATCCGTATCATGGATATAATTCGCGTGAAACCCGTGTATCGATGCGGACAATGAAAGGCTGCCGGGCTTCCCCGGCATCCCGGTCGCTGCGTCCTCATGGCATGAGCCGCAGGATTTCGGGCTCCCGCTTGCGGCCTCGCGGTAGAGCCTGGTTTTGCCTATGCGATCGTGAGTTTTCAATATGTTGGCCGCTGTTTCATCCGAAATTCCGGCGCGGACCGATTTATTCTTCCATCCTCCATGACATCGGGAACAGCCGAATTCCGCCGAAACTGCGGCGGTAAACTTCGTAACCATGATCGGTTTTTCTTCGTTCGGCGAAAGAGCGCTCACCGTGATCACCGGGTACGGGTCATAGAGACCCGAAGCGGTGAAGGGCACGAGCGGAACGGATGATGCGGTGAAAAGCCCCGATTGTTCTTCGAATTTGAATGATCCGTCGGTTGCGAATCCCGTAATCCCCCTGTCTCTCTTTATGCGCCTGCCCATGGTGCGGCCCGAGAAAACCCAGAAGTCCGAGCGCTTCGACGGCTGCGCATATTCAGGTCCGGATGCATACATGATCGAAACATCTCCGGCCATTATCGCCGGCTTGTTTCCGCGCGCGACCAGCATCGAGCGCATGGTCGTGCCCGGCGGAAGCAAAACGAACCACCTGTCGCAGTCTGAAACGAGGTTCATCCCCCTGTCGCTCCACGCGAGCAGCACGTACCGGTCGCTGTATGGGTTGAACGGGGGTATTTCGACATCTGGTAAAGGTTCAACTGCAGGGGTTGCGTCATCGGGTATGTATCCGCCTCCGAGGGTCACGTGGAGATACCGGGTAAGGGCCTTTTTTTCGGTTTCAGTCCCGACAAACGGCGGCATATAATCGAGCACCGATCCCTGGCCGTCGAGTTGGGACATCAGGCCTTCATAGGTGAGCGGCCTGATCCGCGAAACGATATCGTTGCGCATGCCGTTTATCGTATGGCAGCTCAGGCATTCCAGGTTGAAGATTTCCCTGCCGGCCTGTTCCATGGTTTTTTCGTCGAGGATTCCTGGCATTGTCCATTTCGCCTTCGAAAGAATCCCTCCGGGACCAGGCATGGAATCCTCTCCTGCCTTTATGGACGAGGAATACAGATAATCGCGGATCACGAAAGGTTTGCGGGAAATTTCCCTCAGATATTCGAATCCGCCTATGAGGAAAAGACCCGCGGCGATGATGCAGCATGTCATGGCCTTGCGCCACCGGATGCTTTCCGGTTTTTCAATGTATCCGGGCATCATCAGCACGGTTAGATATGCGGCGAGAAACAAGGCCAGTGACGGGATGGATTGAGGATTGACATGGATCCCGGTCTCCCTGACCGCAGCCGGAAGCGAAAAATACGTCCATATGGCCAGCGGGATAAGCGCCGCGGATGGGTACATCAGCCATTTTTTCGAATAAGCGATCATCCTCTCCCTGAGGGCCCCGCCGGTGGTGAACATCGTCGTGGTGAAGCTGAATATCCCGGCGAACATCGCCGAAAGGGCGGTCCTGAGAAGGGTTGACGGAACGAAGGATGGGTTGAAAAACCCGTGCCAGAAATTCTGCGTTTCTATCCATTTGCCGGGCGTCAGCATGAACGAGAGTATGCCGTTTACCGCAAAAAGGGAAAGCCATGCGGATATGAAATAGATGAACGCGATCCGCTGCCTCGCGGCGATGTCGAGCCGGTCGAACCGGTAATAATAGACGAGAAGCGACACGATCTCGACCAGGAAAAAAACCCACTCTATCGCCCATGCGAACACGAAATTGTGGATCAGCACCGAGGTCCCGGACGGGTTGATCAGTGAAATCGTGAACCAGATCCCGACCCCGGTTACCGCGCCGAAAACCATTGTCAGAAGCAGGAAAAACCATGTATGCCCGCGTAGAAAGTTTACGAGTTCCGGATCGTTTTCCCGTGATGATTTAAGATCGGTCAGCCATAAGTACATGCCCCCGCCCACAGCGAGATGCGCGACATACACGTGCAGGATCGATATGACGGCCATCAGGGTGCCGCCCCCGATACATGTCAGTTCCCAAACCGGATAGTTCACCGTGCATCACC
The DNA here is from genome assembly GCA_022709405.1 of Spirochaetota bacterium. Taxonomy (GTDB): domain Bacteria; phylum Spirochaetota; class UBA4802; order UBA4802; family UBA5550; genus JAKLIV01. The sequence continues at coordinate 34,812 of JAKLIV010000008.1, read as the reverse complement.
TCCCCTGCCTGCCACAAGGGCTTTTTTGACCAGATAAAAAATCACCGCAGCGCCCAGAACGAGAAAAAGGATAAACAGGAACATCGGTCCGTACTGCGGCTTCAGAGGAAGCGATTCGATGGTAAAGAACCCCGCCGTATCGACGATCCTGACGTTCGCCCTGGTGAAAGTCATGGCCGTCATGGTGCAGATGAAAAAAGCGCAGGTCGCGAAAATGCGTCCCTTGAAGGCTGCGGTCACGGATGCAAATGCTGTCAGGATTCCGGCAGCGAGCACCGCCGCGTAACCGATCCTGTCGCCGGTCAGGGCCTCGAAAGCCGGATCCTGCTGCGAGAAAAGGTACCATGGGCCGACCGCGAACTGGAACAACGTTGCGATCGCATATATCCGCAATCCCGTGAGAGCCCTTTCCCTGCCGTTATCCCGGTAATTCCACAACAGCGCCAGTGCGAGCCCGCCGACCGCGATAGAGGCCGTGATAAAATGGGCAAGGCGCGGATATATTATCAGGTCCCGCGCCGGGAAATAGGTTCCTCCCCTGTTTCCGAAATAGGATGTCCATTCCCCGGGGCGCACCATGAGGGTGAGGTTCCCCGCGAACAGCAGCGCGATATACAGGAAAATGATTACCGCACACGCGAGAAGAGCCGTCGCGAGAATCTTACGGGAATCGCCGAGCTTCTTGTGGGCATAGACGCCGTAGTATGCGGCGATGAGCAGGGGAATTACCAGGAGCTTGAAGACCGCCATCAGGACCGAGCTCGTGTAGTACAGTGTCCCGTAGATTACCTGGATGAACAGGAGCGGGGCGACGCCGAAATTTATGGCAAGGGCCGTGATCGATGGAAGCTTGCCCGTAATGGGGCCATGGATCGGCTCCCGGGACGCTGAGCCTCCCCTGATTCGCGTGAATAGTGCTATGACGCTTCCGCCAAGCAGCGCGTTGACCAGCACGATATGGACCATGAATGTCAGCACTCCCAGAGTCCAGAAAACCCACGGGCTCGCTGGTATGGCGTCGGGCGACGGGAGAAGTCTTGCGTAATCCATCATAATCTCCATGGCCTTTCAAAAACGTTCCGGCGGCCAATATTGCTTGACTTGGCGGCAGGAATCATATTTTAATAGGCTAAAGATATTCTCATCCGGGAGTTGATCAATGTCAAAAAGAAAAAGCAAGCTGGTCGACAAAAAATTCCAGAACCGCATCACGTTTTCCCTTATCGGGATAGTCCTGATCGCTTTCATGATCATAATAGCCCTGCTCGCAATCGATTCCGCCATGCGAAACAAGGAAATCAGCGCCACCATTACCGACCTCGACCGTTCCATCATCGTGGAGGACAACATCGTCAAGGCGTTCACCGAATATTCGAAGATGAATTCAGCCTCCCATGTCAGGATTTCGCTCGATAAAATCAGGAAGGACCACGAAGAGAGCATCCGGATAATGAAAGACCTTTCGACGCTTTTGAAAGGTTACGAAAACCGCAATTTCATCACGCTCTCGGCGATCATAGGGATAATCGTCCTGTTCGCGGTTTTTCTGTATTTCTACCTGATCAACATCACGCATCGCATTTCTGGACCGCTTTACGTGGTCCAGAAGCAGATGAGGGAGATCATCGACGGCGGCAGTCCCGAGCTGAGGAAGCTCCGGGAGAATGACGAGTTCAGGGAACTGTATTCGACTTTCATCGAGATGATCAACGTGCTCGGCCCCAGGGAAAGGGAAAAATAAGCAGACAAGGGACATGTTCCGGCGTCAGCCGTTCATTTCGGCCAGGTCGAGTATCAGCCTTTCCGTGTCCTCCCAGCCGAGGCACGGGTCCGTTATCGATCGCCCGTATTCGTCCCCGTCAGGGCCCTGCGCCCCTTCAAGAATGTAGCTTTCGATCATCAGCCCCTTGATGGCGGTGCGAAGCCTGGCCGCATGCTTGCGGTTCAGCATGATCTCCTTCGAAATCCTGATCTGTTCCTTGTACTTCTTGCCGGAATTCGAATGGTTCGTGTCGACGATGATGACCGGGTTCTGCAGCTTCCTTTCATGATAGAGCTTGATGACCTCGACCAGATCGTCATAGTGATAATTCGGCGAATGGTTGCCGTAGCGGTCGACCGAGCCCCTGAGAACTGCGTGGGCAAGGGTGTTTCCGGTCGTCGAAACCTCCCATTCGTTGTAGATGAACACATGGGGCGTCTGGGCTGCGCAAATGGAATCGAGCATGACCCTGATGTCGCCCGAGGTTGGGTTTTTCATCCCGACCGGGATATCGAGCCCGCTCACCGTCAGCCGGTGCTGCTGGTTCTCGACCGAACGAGCGCCGATGGCCACATAGGCCAGAATGTCGGCAAGGTATGGATAGTTCCCCGGGTAGAGCATTTCGTCGGCGGCCGAAAGATGCGACTCCCTGAACGACCGTATGTGCATGTTCCTTATAGCCTTGATTCCGAGCGCGAGGTCGGGTTTCTTGTGATGGTTGGGCTGGTGGAGCATGCCCTTGTATCCGGTTCCAGTCGTGCGCGGCTTGTTGGTGTAAATTCTGGGGATGATCAATATTTCGGATGCCACTTTCTCCTGTATCCGCGCCAGCCTCGAAACGTAATCGCACACCGCGTCCTCATCGTGGGCCGAACATGGCCCGATTATGAGAAGAAACCTCTTGTCCTTTCCCTGGAAAATATTCTGGATATCCATGTCGCGCTGCTTCTTGAGGTACTTCAGCTCCTCCGACATTGGGATCGCATCAAGTATTTCGTCTACAGACGGTATCTTTTGAATGTATATTATGCCCATAAGACAACCTCAAATAAAGTACGTAACCGCGTTTTTAAAAATCGCCATGCCGTCGCTTTCTTCTGGAAGCTTCTCGTCTCTTGATCTGTAATCCTCGCGAAGCAGGGTCCAGTCGTCGCGCTGCGTGAAAAACATTCCGCGTTCCGGATGCGGCATCATCCCCATGACTCTGCCCGTTGTATCGCAGATCGAGGCGATATCCTCCATAGAGCCGTTAGGGTTGTACGGGAATTCTCCGCGCGCCGGTGCCCCGTCAGGAAGGCGATATCTCATCGTGACCAGGTTCAGTGACTTCATGCGTTCCAGGACATCCGGGGGCGCGTAAAATTTACCCTCGCCGTGCGCGACCGGGATGTGCAGGGACCTGATCCCTCTGAGAAACACCGACGGGCAGCCCTTCTCGACCGCGAGATCGACCCAGCGGCACTGATACCTGAAGGAGCTGTTGTGTTCGAGCGCTATCTGCGCCTCTCCGGTTTTCCCGTGGAATCCCGGCACGACGCCGATGTTCGCCATGACCTGAAAACCGTTGCAGATGCCGAGCATCAGCGTGTCCCTTTCGATGAATTCGTACAGGTCCTCCAGCAGGTTGTTCTTTATCCTGTTCGCGAGCGCCTTTCCGCTTCCCGTATCGTCGCCGTACGAGAACCCCCCGGGGAAAATGAATATCTGTGATTCGCGCAGCTTTTTCCTGTTTTCGATGAGGTCGTTCACGTGGATTATGCGCGCATCGGCCCCGGAGTATTCCATGGCGAACCGCGTTTCGTCGTCGCAGTTTATTCCATAACCCGTCAGAACAATCGCTTTTGGTCGCGTCATTGGCATTGTCTGGCCTCAATAATTGGCGAATATGCTCTTGTGTTTTTTCAGCATGCTGTCGATTGTCGCGTCGACCACCGTTGTCCCGGCGGCGTCCTTGACCAGGAAATGTCGTCCGCCGCTGACCTTTCCTATCTGTGCATGGGGTATTGCCCGGCAAAGTTGCTCGAATCTCGTCGCCGCATCAGGCGCAACCGTAACCACGATCCGTCCCTGGCTCTCGGAGAACAACATCATGTCGGCCCGCATGTCGCTGGATACCGGAACCGAAGGCAGTTCAATCTCGGCGCCGAGCATGCCCGCCATGGCCGACTTCGCCAGCGCCAGGGCGAGTCCTCCCCTTTCAACGCTCATGGCCGACGAAACGATCTGCTCCCTCACGGCCAGTTCGAGCGCGCGGTATGTTTTCATGAATTCATCAGGTTTAACCGACGGGCACCTGTCGCCGATATATGGGCTCCCCGTCGCAGACTCTCCGATGAAGGCGAGGTACTCGCTCCCACCCCATTCGGAGCGGGTCGTTCCCAGAACATAGATGAAATCCCCCTCGCGCTTGAAATCGATCGTCTGCGCGAGCTCGACATTCTCCATGACTCCTATGGAGGAGACGAGCAGTGTCGGCGGGATCGAGATCGAGGCCGGGTTGAAATTCTCGTCGAATCCCTTGAAATCGTTGAACATGCTGTCCTTTCCCGAGATGAACGGCGTACCGAAAGCGACCGCAGTATCATAACAGGCCTCTGCGGCCCGTTTGAGCTCGCCAAGTCTCTCCGGATTGTTCGAATCGCACCAGCAGAAATTGTCCAGTATCGCGAGCATATCGAGCGAGGCCCCGGCGCAGATCGCGTTGCGCACCGCGGTGTCGATCGAGCATGCGGCCATCGAGTAGGGGTCTATATCGCTGTATGAAGGATACAGTCCCTGCGAAAGCACCACGCCTTTTTTCGAACTCAGTATCGGGCGGATTACGGAGGCGTTTCCGTTGATCCTTCCTTTTCCCTGGAGCGGCTTGACCGCCGAATTGCCCTGCACCTCGTGGTCATACTGGGTCGATATGAATTCGAAGCTCGAGGTGTTCAGCCTGCCGATCATTTCCAGGAAGTTCGCGGTCAGATCGGATGGACAGGCGAAATCCGGATGGGGCTTCGGCGCGCGCGGCGCGGATGTCAGGAGTTTTTTCCGCGGGAGCCCGTTGTGCAGGAAATCGAGGTCGAGATCGAAAATCGCCTCTCCCCTGAGGCGTACAATCCCGCGGCCCGAATCGGTGAAGGTTCCGATGACCGTGGCTTCAACCCCCCTTTTTTTCATGAGATCGAGGAATTCCCCGGTACGATGACCGGGTACCGACAGGGTCATTCTTTCCTGAGACTCGCTCACCCATATCTGCCACGGCGACAGGCCGGGATATTTCAACGGCACTTTTTCGAGGTCGACGATGAATCCGCCTGCTTCCCTTGCCATTTCAGCCACCGAACACGAAAGGCCGCCCGCCCCGTTGTCGGTGATTGAGCTGTACAGGCCCAGGTCTCTTGCCTCTTTGACTATGGCGTCCGACATTTTTTTCTGGGTGATGGGGTCTCCTATCTGCACCGCAGTGGCCGGGCTTCCCGACGACAGGGCCTCCGAAGAGAACGTCGCGCCGTGGATCCCATCACGCCCGACACGTCCGCCGGCCATGATAATATTGTCGCCCGGCATGGCCTTTTTGCCTACCGCTGATTTTCCGTTAATCTTTCTCGGAAGCAGACCGACAGTGCCCACGAATACCAGCGGCTTGCCCTTGTACCTGCGGTCGAAATAAAGGAACCCCTGAGGCGTCGGGATTCCCGATGTATTGCCCCCGACATTGACACCGTGAACGACGCCTTCGAGTATCCTCCGCGGAGACAGAAGCCTCGTCGAAGCGTCCCTGCCCCTGTACAGCGGACGCTCGTCGCGCGGGTCGGCGAAACAGAACCCGTAGCGGTTCGCGACCGGCCTGGCCGCCATTCCGAATCCCATGGCGTCGCGGTTGACCCCGACAATTCCGGTAATAGATCCTCCGAAGGGATCAAGTGCGCTCGGGCTGTTGTGGGTTTCGACCTTGTCGGAGACGATGTATTCTTCGTCAAATGCGATACCGCCTGAATTGTCCTCGAATACCGAGACGCAGAAATCCCTGTCGCCTTTCTCCCGCCTTATCCGCATGGTGGCTTCCTTGATGTATCGTCGGTAAATGCCTTCGCGCACATCGTCCATCTCGGCGGCGAATATGGTGTGCTTGCAGTGTTCGCTCCAGGTCTGCGCTATCGATTCCAGCTCAACGTCGGTCGGTTCGCGTTTTTCTTTTTCATTGAAATAATCCCTTATCACATGCATCGAAAGCATGTCCAGCGCGAGCGGTCCCCTTCGGGTTCCGTCTGAATCCGCGATTCCCTCCCGTGCGATCGCCATGAGCTCCTCGTCGGGTACATCGAGGCTCACCGTGTCGGCCGACGGGTGCTCGGCGATGCTCACGACCGGAACGGCCCTGCCCATTCCTGAATCGCCTGTATAATCATTTTTTGAAAGAATCTTTATACGTTGTATGAGGGGATTATAAAGCTCGCGGCCGATCTCGACGGCGCGGTCGAGGTCAATGTCGCCGTCCAGGTAATAGGTCACCGATGAAAAAACCGATTTTTCCCTATCCAACTCTCTCTTCAGCAGGTCTTCTATGGATTCCCTGACCGTGTGCGAAACGTTGTCGGTAACGCCCGGCAGAAAGCCGATTTCGACGGCAAACGCGAACCTTTCAGGCTTATAGGGCAGATTGACGGAATAGCTTTCCACCACCGGCTGGACAAGCATGCGTGCGATTCTTTCGGCTTCTTCTGCGGCGATATCGGCGTTGATCAGATAGTTGTTCGAAAGAAAGACCTTTTGCACCGGGTATCCAAGGCTATTGAGCTTCTTTGCTATTACGTTCCCGCGTGGGTCGTCTGTTTTATAAAAAACTTCTATTCTGTAGCGCGCCTCTTGCATCGAGGCCTCCTGTGATTTGGAAGTCCTAAAAGAGAACCGCAATATTGTCCATAATTTTTTTCCCTATGCGCTCAGTATTCGTTCAATTTAACAAAGAAAACGCGCCTTTCGGTGCGTTTTCTTTGTTTTCAGCGTGTTTTCATTTTCACTACGCCTCGGGAGGATACATGTTTTCGATCTCTTGGGCGTATTTCTCGTTTACTACCCGCCTCTTGACCTTCTGGCTCGGCGTAAGCTCGCCGGATTCCTGGGTCCACTCCGCGTCAAGCAGCGTGAATTTTCGAATCTGCTCCACGCGCGCGTACTGCCGGGTGTACTTTTTTATCTCTTCGTCAAAAATCTGGATCACCGCGTCAATCCGCAGCAAATCCGCCCTGCTTGTGGCGACCAGACCGTTCTTTTTCGCCCACTTGCCCAGCTCGTCGAACGCAGGAACTATCAGCGCGGTAAGATATTTTCTGTTGTCGCCGATTATCGCGACCTGCTCGATGAATCGCGAAGTTTTCAGGCTGTTTTCAATATTCTGCGGGGATATGTTTTTCCCGCCGGATGTTACAATAATGTCCTTGATCCTGCCGGTAATCCAGAGCCTTCCCTCTTCATCGATCCTGGCCAGATCGCCTGTTTTTAAATAACCGTCCCTGGTAAAGGCATCCTTTGTTGCTTTCGGATTTTTATAGTACCCGAGCATGACCTGCGGACCTTTCACAAGGAGCTCCCCTTCATCGGAAATCTTGAGCTTGGTCTTCGGGATCGCCTTGCCCACGCTCCCGGGCGTTATCTCGCCGGGTTTCGTCAGATTGGTCACCGGAGATGTCTCGGTGAGACCGAATCCCTCCAGTATCTGGACGCCCATACCGATGAAGAATTCCGCGTCCGAAACAGAAAGCGGTCCTCCGCCCGAACAGGCGTACCTGAGCCTGTCCAGTCCCAGGGAGTGCTTCAGCTTCGAGAACACCAGTTTGTCGGCAATATCGAACCTTTTAGCGAAAAGACCGGTGCGCGGGATGTTCTTGCATGCATAGGGCAGATTTTTTTGCGCAGTACTGATCGCCCATCCGAAGATCGCTTTTTTAAGGCCTGGTGCATCGGCCACCTGGGACAGAATTCCCGCATGCAGCTTCTCGTAAATTCTCGGTACACTGATGATTACCGTGGGCCTGACTTCCTTGAAATTATCGAGAAGCTTCGAGATGTCCTCCGCAAATGCTACCGTCGCGCCGATATTCAACGCTGAATAGTATCCGCATGATCGTTCAAAGACATGCGACAGGGGAAGAAAGGACAGGAATACATCTTTGTCATTCATGTATGCTCCGAGCTCGTGGTTGATGTTTTCACATTGCGACACGAAATTCGAATGGGTGAGCATCACTCCCTTGGGATTGCCGGTCGTCCCCGAAGTATACATGATAGACGCCAGGTCCTCGGGTTTAATCGAGTTAATTTTTTTATCAAATAAATTTTTCTGCTTGAACGATCTGCCGACCCTCATGGCCGTCTCGATGCTGAGTATGTCCTTCTTTTCCTTGTTGAATTTATTGAAAATGACGATTTTCTTCAGCGATGGGGCCTTCTTCCTTGCCTTGAGGACGCGGTCAAGATGATCTTCGGAGGAGACGAAGCACAGCCTCGTGCCCGAATTGCTCAGGATATACTGGCATTCTTCCGAAGAGTTTGTCGAGTAAATCGGCACGTTGATTGCGCCCGCTGACAGGATAGCCAGATCGGCGACCCACCAATCATACCTGTTCTCGGAAAATACCGCGATGCGATCGCCTTTTTTGACCCCTATCGAAAAAAGATAGAATGCGAGGCTCCTCACCAGTTCATTGAGCCCGTTCCATGAAATGTCGGTATAGATCCCTCCTTTTTTGTATGACACGCAAGCCCTGTCGCCATATTTTTCGACCCTGTTTTGAAAAATACCCGGGATCGTATTCTCTTTGAATTTGCTCATATCTCCCTCCGTCTATATTTAATTAAATTGTTCGCAAGCATTTCGTTTTCGGGAAAAGACTCCCCCTGGGAAAAAGACATTGGAAACGATATGGAAATGACGATATACTTTCAGACAAAAATCGATATCGATAAAAAAGCATGAGATGCAAAAGGGGAAAAAGGGGCCGCGTGTTAACCGCGGCCCCTGTATCTTCGAATTCAGCGAGTCTTATTCAACCTTCATCGCCACCGACATACATTGCTTCGATTTCCTTGGCATATTTGTCGTTGATGATGCGGCGCTTTACCTTCAGGGAAGGAGTCAATTCTCCGGTTTCCTGGCTCCATTCCGCATCGAGAAGGGAGAATTTCCTGATCTGCTCGACTCGGGCGAAGCTTTTCATGTTCGCCTTTATCTCCGCGTCTATCAGGGCAATTACTTTATCGTTCGTGATAAGGTCCGCGTGAGAGCTGAAAGCAACGCCGTTTTTCTTGGCCCACTTCTCGACTTCAGGGAAAGCAGGAACAACCAGCGCGGACAGGTATTTCCTGTTATCGCCGATTACCGCGACCTGTTCGATGTAAAGCGACGTTTTCAGCGAATTCTCTATGTTCTGCGGGGAGATGTTTTTACCGCCGCTCGTGACGATGATGTCCTTGATCCTGCCGGTAATTGCAAGATATCCGTCCTCGTCTATGACGCCGATATCTCCTGTTTTGAAAAATCCGTTTTTATCGAAGACCTCTTTCGTCGCCTTGGGGTTATTGTAATACCCTTTCATTACCTGCGGGCCTTTGATGAGTATCTCGCCTTCGTCGGAAATTTTGACGATGGTGTCCTTGAGCGCCGGACCGACTGTTCCCGGCTTGATTTCCTTTGGCCTGTTGACATTGGTGACCGGAGTTGTCTCGGTGAGTCCGAATCCTTCGTAAATCTTCAGGTCCATACCCAGAAAAAATTCCAGGTCAGAAACTGCAAGGGGGCCTCCGCCAGAAATGGCGAATTTCAGCCTGTCAAGACCCACGGCCTGTTTTAATTTCGAGAATATCAGCTTGTCTGCGAGATTGTACTGCATGGCGAACAGGCCGGTCCTCGGTATGTTCTTGCAGTTATAGGGAACATTCTTCTGCGCCAGCCTGCTTGCCCAGTTGAAAAGCGCTCTTTTAAGTGGAGGAGCATCCATGACCTTGGAAAGAATACCGGCATGGAGTTTTTCATATATTCGCGGAACGCTTATCATCAGTTCCGGACGTATCTCCACCATGTTCTGCTGAAGCGTTTTAGAGACATCTACGACAAAAGCTACCCTGCATCCGCGATATATGGCCACATAGTAGCCGACGGTTCTTTCCAGGGAATGAGAAAGCGGGAGGAAAGAAAGAAGCGAGTCCGTATCGCTCATGATATCCTTAAAATCATCGAGGCACTGTTTTACATTGGAAAGGAAATTATTGTGGGTGAGCATGACCCCCTTGGGATTGCCAGTTGTTCCTGACGTGTAAATGAAAGTAGCTACATCATCGGGTTTAATCGCGATCAGCCGTTTATCGAAGTCGCCCTTTTTGTTATATTTCGCACCCGTCGCGAGGGCCTTTTCCATTGGTACGATTTCTTTTTTCTTGATGTCCACCGGGTTGAATACGATCACTTCTTTCAGCTTCGGGGTCTTTTTCCAGGCTTTCATCACCCGGTCAAGATGATCGGCCGTGCTCACGAAACAGATCACGGAATCGGAATCTGCGAGAATAAACTGGGCTTCGTCCGATGAATTCGTAGCATAAATAGGAATATCTATTGCTCCGATAGACAGAATTGCGAGGTCTGCAATCCACCATTCATAGCGATTCTCTGAAAAAATCGCCACCTTGTCGCCTTTTTTCACTCCTTTGGAAAGGAGATAATGAGCGGTATTACGGATCATGTCATTCATATCGTTCCATGATATGTCGACATATTTCCCGTCTTTCTTGTAGGCCACACAGGCCCTGTCGCCGTACTTTTCTGCCTGGTTCTGAAAAATTGCAGGCATACTTGTTTCTTTAAAACGAGCCATCAAAACCTCCATCGCGCATAAATATCAATTTATCGTAATGATCCTTTTTGAGATAAGCCGAGGCATCTCATTAATATTTATATGTTGCTCTTACTTAAAGAGGTATATTTATATGCCCTGAAGCGATATAAATATATGTTATGAATACAAGGATCAATACTGTTATTTTGGTAAAGTATTCTAAACATAGCTCGCATCTTGTCAACAAACAATTTCATGAATTTAATAAAGGAGCCTCTATAAATTAAATTTTCGTCGTACACTTGTGATCGAAGCCTTTTGGGTCATCCGTGTGTCTTCTACAATCGAACATACCGTTCAGCTTAAAAAGATTAAAGCTTGACAGGCTGAGAGGTTCCGAGAAAATTAATGTATAATCATTACGGGTAACGACAATTGGCTGCATCAGAAGATAAGACTGTTTCTAACAAAAAAAGAGCCGTTTCGGGGAAAAGACCTGTTCGAATCCCGGAACATGGTTCAGCCGAGCCTTCATCCCCATCCATAAGAAAGAAAAAACGGCCCATTGCCGAACCTGAGATCTCGATGACCGGTTACCATGACAATCTTTCTCATGACGATGATCGGATCCTGTCGCCCGAAAACAAGGATACTCCTTCAGCAGTCAATATAGTGCCGGCTTCTGAAAAATCCAAACAAACAAAAACATATGCCGGCGTTGCAATTGATCCTTCCGAGCAGGAATCCGTTGATCCGGCGGCTCTGGCGCGCGGAGATAATCCCATGACCGTCGTGGATCATCTCGGTGAATTCCGGTCTCGTATTATTGCTTCAATCACTGCCCTGTTCGTGACCACCGCCGTTTTCTTCGGCATGTCCGACTATCTCGTTCATTATATCATGGGGCCTTATCTTGACACCGGGCAGAACCTCAACATCTTTACTCTTTCAGGCGGATTCATGATACGGCTCAAACTCGCCTTCCTGTCTTCTGTTTTGTTATGCATTCCATTTATCATCTACCAGGGATGGCGCTTCGTGCAGCCGGCAGTCTCAATCGAAAACAAACGCTTTGCAAAAATATGGCTGATCTCCTTTGTATTTCTTTTCTATTCCGGCATAGCATTTGTTTTCATGTTCATCGTTCCGACCGCAATCGGCGTATTCTTGAGTTTTATCGGCAGCGATATGGTCTGCACTATTTCAGCGGGAGATTACGTTTTTTTTGTCGCCGTCTTATGCTTCTCCATCGGTTTTATTTTTGAATTCCCGCTGTTGATTATGATCCTGACAAGAATCGGCGTCCTTACCCCCTCTTTTCTCATCCGCAACAGGAAGTATTCTATCGTGATAATATGGGTAACCGCCGCTCTCATCACCCCGAGAGACGTCCTTTCCCAGATAATGGTAGCACTCCCCCTTATGGGATTGTATGAAATATCAATCGTCATTTCCAAAATAACGGTTATCCGGAAAAAGCGAAGCGAACTCTTGAAGGCGGAGCGTGAATACCGGTCTGCCGGAACCGCCTGATAAAAAATAAAGGAGGTCGTGTTATGACCATAAAATATCTAAAAGATGTTTCAGTGGATGGGAAAAAAGTATTATTGCGGGTTGACTACAATGTGCCTTACGACAAGCAGATGAGCATTACCGACGATACCAGAATCACCGCCACGGTGCCGACTATCCAGCATTGCATTGATCGTAAAGCTACGATAATCCTTGTTTCTCATCTTGGCAGGCCAAAGGGTAAACCGGTCCCCGAGATGTCCCTCAAACCGGTCGCCAGGAAGTTGACGGAAGTTCTGAAGAGGGAAGTCAAATTCATCGAAACACCGCTTGGTGAGAAACTCAAGGCCGAAATCGATGCGCTTCCAGCCGGATCAATCGTCCTGCTCGAGAACATACGATTCTACCCTGGCGAAGAAAAAAACGACAAGGAGCTCGGGAAACAACTCGCATCGCTCTGTGACGTTTATGTCGATGATGCATTTGCAGCGGCTCACCGGGGCCATTCATCCAATGACGCCATAACGCAATACGTCAAAGAGTGCGCAGCCGGATTCCTGCTCCAGGATGAAATAGAATATTTCAAAAAAGCGATGGAAAAGCCCGAAAGGCCGCTTGGTGCCATAATCGGCGGCGCCAAGGTCTCTTCAAAGCTGGAGGCCCTCAACAACATCATTCCAAAAGTGAATTTTATCATCATCGGCGGAGGGATGGCCTTCACTTTTCTGAAAGCCAAAGGAATGGAAGTCGGCAAATCAATTCTTGAAGAAGAACTGGTCGGCACCGCAAAAGACATCATGAAAAACGCTGAATCAAAAGGAGTGGAATTGCTTCTTCCGGTGGATGTGGTCATAGCCAAAGCTTTTGAAAACGAATCTCCACGTCAGGTGGTTCCGGTTGACAAAATTCCCGCCGACTCGATCGGGCTCGATATCGGACCTGAAAGCGTAAAACTTTTTTCCAAAAAAATCAAATCAGCTAAAACTGTGATATGGAATGGCCCGATGGGAGCGTTTGAAATGCCGAATTTCGCCGCTGGAACCAATCAAATCGCCGAAACGATCGCCAACTCCGCACTTCTCAGCATTGTCGGCGGCGGCGACAGCGTAACAGCAGTGAATCAGGCGGGAGTCTCTGAAAAGATTTCTTATATTTCCACCGGAGGAGGAGCCTTCCTCGAACTGCTCGAAGGCAAGAAACTTCCGGCAATTGTAGCGCTTGACAAATAATTATTTCTTGACTGCACCATAAAAAAGAAGGCCCGGATTATCGGGCCTTCTTTTAGTATTTTTCATGTATCACTTTTTCATGCTCATTTCATTCTTCATTTCTTTTTATATTCAACTGTGCAATTGCCAGTTTTGCCAACGGAATCGAATAAGGCGATGAAGAAACATAGTTCAGTCCTGCATCCATGCAAAATTCTATATTGTCGGGATTGGCGCCATGTTCGCCGCAAAGTCCCATCTTGATATCCGGCCTTGTCAGCCTTCCGCGGAGTGCGGCGGTGGCGACCAGCTCCTTCACTTCAGCGCCAAGAACCTTGAACGGATTGTGCTTCATCAGGTCAAAAAGAGAATAGCTGGGGAAGAATGAATTTGAATCATCCCTCGATATCCCGTACGTTGTCTGTGTCAGGTCGTTTGTTCCGAAACTGAAGAATTCGGCATACTGCGCAATATTTCCTGCCCCAAGAGCGGCAGCAGGAAGCTCGATCATCGTACCAACGGTATATTTCAGGTTGTCCACCCCATATTCATCGGTCACTTCGCACATTATATCGCCGATACCTTTTACTTCGCTTCCCTCGATTTTCTTGCCATTTTTAATGAACTTGATTTCCTGGTCGCTCATTACGATCGGGATCATTATTTCGGGTTCGACATGGATGCCTTCTTTTATCAACATACATGCCGCTTCGAAGATGGCCCTGCATTGCATTTCATATATTTCGGGATATGTGACAGCGACACGGCAGCCGCGATGCCCGAGCATCGGATTCATCTCGCCGAGTTCTTCACAACGCGATTTTATTTCAGCCGGTTTGATCCCTTTCTTTTTGGACTGGAGATAACTTATAAATTCAGCCATACTTGCATCATTTCGCGGCAGAAATTCATGCAATGGCGCGTCAAGAAGCCTTATTGTCACGGGATATCCTTCCATAATCTTGAAGAGTTCATAGAAGTCCGCCCGTTGCATGGGCTGAAGAACCTTCAGAGCCTTTCTCCTTTCTTCTTCGTTTTCAGCTATGATCATCTCGCGAAATTTCATTATACGCTTTTCGTTGAAAAACATGTGCTCCGTCCGGCAGAGACCGATACCGTTTGCCTTGAAATTCTTCGCTACGATCGCATCCCTTCCCTGATCCGCGTTCGCCCTGACATGAAACTCTTCGATAAACTCTTCAACAATATCGAGAAATTCATAAAGTCCGTTCTTATTGAAATCCGGAAGAATCAATCCGACCTTCCCGAGGTATATCGTAGGATCTTCATAATACGGCACATTAATCGAGACGTAATCGCCTTCTGAAACCACTTTCCCCGCCAGTGAAAAAGAATTTCCGCGGATTTTCATCTCTGGCTGGACCATGGCTACCTTGCCCAGACTCCTTGCGACAACCGGCGCATGCGATGAAAAGCCACCCTCGGTAGTAATTACGCCCTGGGCAACTTCAATCGCCTTGACATCTTCGGCGTAGGATGCCGGCATGACAAGAATAAGGTTCGTGTCCCCCCCGGTCATAATGGCTTTTTTATGTTCTTCCAACAACTTGGAGGTCGAGAAGAATACTTTACCTATAGCTGCTCCGGTTGAACCGGCGATACCGCCTTTTATGGTTTTGATATTCTTTACGGTCGTCGGATCTATAACAGGGTGTAGCAGTTCATTCAACTGATTGGGCTTTATGTTTTCTACGATGAATTTCTTCGATATGATTTTTCGTTTGACCAGATCGAGTAGCGTCTTTATCTGCGACTGGGTGGATTTCTCATTAACTTCCCTTTGCTCAACAAGCCAGAAATCTCCTTCTTCAATTGTAAATTTGACATTTCGTATTTCCTTGAAATTAGCCTCGATTTTCTTAGCGATATCGGTGAAATGATCAAAATATTTTTTTTCTATTTTAGTAATATCCCTGGCTTTACCGTCAGCACCGTCAAATTCATTCTTGTAGAATTCACCCTGTATGATGGAATCCCCTGTCACGATGTTCCTTGTGTAATAATTACCCGAATATGAATTTTCGCCGAAATTTCCGTAGACCATCACCTGCACCATGATTGAAAGGCTGTTGTCCACGTCAATTTCCGATTCACAATATTTTGCACTGGCTGCTTTCAATATAAGGCTCAGCTGGTCATATGCATCCTCGCTGAACTTATTGTCATAATATTTTTTATAGATGTCGATAGCAGCCTTTATATCATCCAGTTTCGGAGTCTTTGACAATTTTTTTTCAACTTTATCAACTTCGGCTGATTCAACGCCGAAAAGATTTTTTCCAATATTTCTCAATAAAAACAAATATTCGCCGTATGCGAAGTCTTTCCCGGTAAACTTGGCGAATCCTTCAACTGTCTGATTATTCATTCCTATGTTGTGAATTGACGGGAAATAAGGAACATTCAGATCCGAGCTTAGCACGACCTTGAGCATCAAGGGCTTTTCCGCATCCCCGAATTTTTTTCCGGTATCCTTTTCAATCTTTCCAATATAGGTTTTCAATATTTCTTTCACGTTAACATGCGGAAGCTTCAGTGTCAGCTCAGAATCGAGAATAAACCCGGGAGCTATCGGCAGTTCCATTGCAGCCAACTCCACCGCCCTGCGCCCGCGTATGCCAAGTTTTTCTTTTATTTTGTCATCGACTTCTTTAAGATCTTTATTAAAATAAATAATATTTTGCATTGTATTCTCCTCTCATTCATCTATGATCAGAACAAATTCAGCACTTGACCAACGCCGATTTTCAGGAATTGTTCGAATCTAGGGCTAGCTCCCTCGTACAGGTATTTCTGGAGTTTCGAAACGCCTCTGATATTCTCACCGGAAATCTGTATCATTATATGGTCTCCATGTTTAACTTTTCCCCATTTAAATAGAGAGTTTATATCGTTAATCACTTCGTTCTTAAAATAGACATGAACGTCCACATCCGGATATTTCGTAAGAAAGCTTTCGATTATTTTTTTCCAAGCTTCGACGTTTCCGTTATGAAAAAGCTCGTTTGAAACCTGTACGCTATACTTCGGAGTAAGATTCTTTTTATTCGCCTGCGCCGCGGCATGGCTTTTCTTCTCTACTCGCTTTTGAGGCATGACGGTTGAATCTATGAAATCCTTATTGATGAAAACGTCTTTGCCGGATATCATTTCGGTTATTGCCGAAATCGCCTCCGTTTCGATTTTTTTATCCTGCGTTTTCAGATTTTTCACATAAACTACGAGCAACTGATCTTTGTGGAGTTCTCTTGCCCTCTCCCAGTGAAGAGAATTCTTCGGATTAATAAGCGATACTTTTCCGTTGGGGTCAAAATATACAAGGACAATATCCAGAGCAGTCCATTTAGATGATTCGTCGAGTATTTTCTGAAAATCATTAATAGTGTTGGGAATAGTGAAAGAGCTATATTGGTACTTGAACTTGTCCCTGATGACAGCCGCAACAATAGGCAGCTTCTGATCTTCATGCACTTCTTCGTCGTTTCTTGAGTCATTTATGAGGTCTGCGATATTTCTTTTTGATTCAATTTCGTCAACCACATCGGTTACCTTTGTGAAATGACGCAGCGCTTTGTTGAAATTGCTTTTTGACCCAAGAGTGTAATACGTGGTTTCCATAATTCTGTCTCCTGAATATGCAGGGGTTTTTTTAATCGCTCAATAAAAAATATTGCCTAATGATCAACAAATTATAAAAGGCAATTAACCGATGTTGTAAATAAAACATACCAAGTACCAGAGGTAATTGTAAAATACGATAATATTATTGCAAGCATAAAGTAATAATACCGCCTTTCTAAATTAAAAAAGGGATGTTGTAAACACCCCTTTTTTAATTTCATAATGATTAAATATTTTACAGCTCTTTCAGACCGCCGCTTTTCTTTTTGGACTTGATAGGTGTCAAATCGACAGAGCCGGAAATCTCACTTTCTCCCGAAGATGCTTTGTATGCTCTTTCGAAAAGATCATCACCGACTTCGGTCTCAGCATAAGACTGATCGATATCTGCACGCATGGTCGAACGCCTTCTGCTATAGGTTGCAAATGCTGCATCCGAGAATCCCCTGGAAACTCCATAGAGGAATTCATTAAGAACATTCGCCATTCCTTTCAGCATATACTGTTTTCTTTTAATTGTCGTGATATCCACATCAAGAACAAGACCCGGCTGGATGTGATGAGGATTCACGAGATATGTGAATTCATTAAACCTCTTCTCAAGGAATGCTATTCTTTCATCAATAATAACTCTCTCAATCGGGTTCTGATACCCATGCATTTTATGCATGAGATCTTTCAGGTATTTAATCTTTTGACGCAGGTTTTTGACCCTGTCTTCATAAGTCCTGTTGTTCTTTTCGACAAAGGAATTTTCGGTGTACATCTCACCGACTTCATTCCAGAGTATCGTATCTGGATCTTCTTCACGTTCTTTTTTGGCACGCTTCCACTCTTTGCTCATAAGTCTTGCAGCCAGATCATCGAAATCCTTCAATGATCTGAAGCGTTTTTTTGACTCATAATGAGCATGAGTAACATCCCAGGCCATTTTAATTTCAGTTGTAAATGCTTCCATCTGCTTGTCATACTCTTTTTTCGAATCTCTCAGCTGGTTTTGGTCGTAGTATGCAAGCCTCATCTCATATCTTTCATCCGGGAGAATAGATCTGTCGGTCTCTTCATACTCTCGAATCCTGCAAACGCGGGCGTTTTTCAGGTTATCACAAACCTGGTATCCCAGTTTGCTTGTATCAAGTATCGAAGTTATGGAGTTGACGGCCGTATTATAGCCCCTGTTGCGGATATTCTCTTCATCGATGACGTACTTGATATTTTCACGGATATTAAGAGGATCGTATTCTTCAACGTCAATTTCTGCGCGAAGACCTTCGATTTTATCGAGAAATTTTTTCGCGAGGATTGTATAGCGTTTTGATTTTTCATCATCCTGGTCATCATCAGTGAAATTTTCAATCCTTTTGATTTTCTCGAACATCTTTTCGCTGGCAGTAAGCTCGTTCTTGCCCTGGTCTACCAGTTCATCATTAAACTGCTGAACCTGCCTATCAATGAGGTCCTGAATATGTTTCTGGATGGCGTCTTTCATCAGGGACTCGAGGGTTACCTGATAATGATACATCGGGCTTATCAACTCGCTGTCCAGAATGTTTATTGAAAGCTTGATATCATAAACATATTTTGGCCTTAATTCATTGTCTTTGAAGACGCATTTTAAAATAGCATATGCATTTTCACCGCGAACGAATGCGCCGACATCGGTTTTTTGCCTTAAAATAGCATTTGTCTCGGCTTCCAGGTCGTTAACTCCACGCTGAATATGTCCCTGAAGATGACCGTACATATTGACGATTGATTTTTCAATTTCGCCAGTGTGGAATTTGTCGGCTCCACCTATCTGATCGAGCATTTCAATGATTTCTTTCGGCGTATATCTTGCAAGGCCCTTCGCCTCTTCCTTGTCAACAAAATCCCTAACTTTCTTTATAAACTCGTCTTCCATGGTAACAGTATACCTGTTAAACATGTTCACGTATGTCTGGTTAATATAATTGTAGAGTTTTTCTTTGATGCCGCCCATGACATCAAGTTTTACCAGAACTTCTTCCGGTAATTTATTCATCATTTCCGTCATTACTCTTTCGACGGTGTCATTGAGAATCAATTTAGATTCAGCAATTTTATCCCTTCCCTCCTGTGCCAGTGATTCATGGGAACCAACAGCGCTGGGCATCGTAGGGTGTACTTTGTTGGGACTCTTGGGGAATTGCGTAATTGCCATTGAAAAGCCTCCTTTTTTTCAGAAAACAAATTACTTTCTTTAGGTTATTTGATTATTTTCTAATTTAAAAAAACTATAACTTTTACATATTAATTATAATATTTCGAATGTCAAGATTTTTTCAAATTAAAGTACTAAATATCACATATTGTATTTTTTATCGGACTTTTTATTATTTCATTAAATATTATATTTTCAGGCCTCGCTTGAATACTTGAATGTATAGTTGGATACTTTAAAAATATCGCCGCTTTCCAAATATTGGCCCTGCTCTTTATTAACAAAGTCAATTGAATATGACCCGCGTGTGGAGATTTTCAACATGGCCCTTTTTTCCACTCTTACAGCGGATATTTCGAATGGAACGTTTATCTGAATGTCCCTGATAGTGACAGTACTGTCAAAACCTTTGCCGACATAAACAGTCCTGGCGCCTTTTTTAGTGAGATTTACATTCGTAATATACGGATCAAGCACTTCGCTGCTCCAGTATTCGAGGATACCGGTCACTCTTAACGAAGAATAGCGCGTGAAAAAATAAATCAGTCCCAGTATGGCCGCTATTATTATTAGGACCAGTAAAATCGTCAGGATAATGTCTCCGGTTCCGGTATCTTTATCCTCGATGTCTTTCTGCAAATCCTGCTGTATTCCTTTTGCGGGATCCTTGCCTGCTTCAATGATAGTGGCGTGCTTGGTGACTTTATCGAGTTCTTTCTTCAAAATCGCCACTTTTTTTGTCTGCCTGAGCTCACTGAGATTAACCAGGTAAACCCACCAGTCTTTGTTGCTGTAACG
Source organism: Spirochaetota bacterium (assembly GCA_022709405.1). GTDB lineage: Bacteria > Spirochaetota > UBA4802 > UBA4802 > UBA5550 > JAKLIV01. Next base: position 14,895 of record JAKLIV010000008.1, on the reverse strand, counting down.
GCTGGAAATTTCCTTGATATTGAGGCGTTTATCCAGGCTGTCCGGCGCCGGGTCATCAATACCGTCAGTCATGACAACTATGACGATCTGCCTGTCATTGTCTTCTTCGGTCTCAAGAGATTCGGCCTTACTGAAAGCCGCCTGTATCATGTAATATGTGTTCGTCCATAATCCTTTTGCCTGGGTCATGGAAATATATTTTTTGAGAATGTCCCGATCGTTATCATCATCTACAAAAATAGTTGGGAAAACCCTTACAGCTGTATCGAAAGTCATGAAGGTAACGCGATCGCCATCCTCCAGGTTGTCGATATAACTGGCGATGCTTCCCTTAACATCCTCAAAAATGTTTTTCGCTTTATATCCCCCTCCGGAACCGATCATACTGTAAGATGTATCAAGGATAAGTATTACATCCTTATTGCTCGAGGCTGCGGCATCGCTCTGACCCAAAAAGCAGAACATACACAAACAACCCAAAAAGAACATGGTAAATCTCGAAGATCCCTTCATTGTTTTCAATGCAATACACCTCTCATGCAACATCGGAATTGATCTGGATCCATATTAGTTCCTGATGGCAGCCATAACAGCTATCGAACCCCCCGGCGATTGATCATTACCGGCGGTTTCAATACGAAAACAAAATTATTAAAAATATTATCCCTTATGAGTTATAGATGTCAAGAATAATTATTTGTGCAATTATATTTTAATGCTTTAATGATAATATTAAATTTCTTATATCAATATTCCGGGTATATTGTTTCATTTTTGATATATTTCCTCATGTCAAGAGCACGGCTTTTTTCGATATCGAGATATTCGTTGAGCAGGATATAAAACCACATCATGGTATCTTTTCCCGTTTCAAGGGCTATAAAACTTCTTTTTTCACGCCAGTTTTTGATAAGAAGGCCTTTATTGAGAACCATGAGCACGTCGACTTCATGAGAAAAGTCAATATTATTGCTCATATAATAGTTTATCATGTCATTTTTCAATTCTGGAAGAGGAATCGACGATTCCCCGGTAATTATGAATGCCGGGATTGCTGGTTGAGATGTTTCTTCATTCGATGCGAAAAAATTGATTTTTTTTACTCCAGCCACTCTGTTTAATACTTCGGATAGACCTTTCTTGTCCAGATTCTGTATAATAGATATAGTTCCGTGAACCAGTTCCTGAGGAACGGCCCCGTTAAAAAGCTCCAGGATATCCTTGCAATAATCGAAATATATGATTAAATCCGCCCCTTCCGGAGAAAAGCCGCTTGCGCTTATCGGACGAACGGCGTCGATCGCGAATTTTCCAGGTATGATCCTGGAAAGACTACCTTTTATTTTATCAATATCAATCTGTGTGGAAGCATTTTTCTGAATACCCGTTTTCCTTGTCGCCGATTTCTCATGTGTGCTTTTAGATGACTTCAGGCTTTTTTTAATAAAATTTTTTTCAAAATCCTTGAAATAATTAGTCAGCATGGATATCGGACCTCATTATTATTATATTTTATTAAATGAAATAATCCTGAAAAAGTAGTGTAAAACAATGTCATTGTCAATAATTAAAAAAAGTGTTGAATAATTTATGAACTTTTTTTTTGCTGGAATGCCTGCTGTGCCCGTGATTAGACATCCATTTTTTGAGCCTAACTTAAAAAATCGGGATCTCAATATCTGGGTGCAAAGATCATGCTCTTCGAGAAGATCGGACCATCCGTGAGGGAACCCACCTGGTTTACCAGGTTCAAAATTTTTGTCTACACGGCACAAGCGGGTATTATCTAAAAAATGTCGGCCGCGACCATAATAATACGATGAATAGTGTTAAGAGAGATATGATGCAGTTGCAATGCGGTCACGCCGCATCTGTCACGCCCCATCGAGCCCGCCATGCTCCATTTCGCGGAAATACCCGTCAGGATCGGTTAAATAAAAAATCATGTCTTTGATGGCTTTGCGGTGTCCCTTTTCTTCCCGAACCATCGCTTCGAGAAACAGACGTTCAGCCTGTTCCTGGGCGCCTTTAAGGTTTTCGCTATAATACCGGACTGATTTGTCTTCGAAATCTTCTGCTATTCTGAGAGCATCAATATCTGCGGGAGCGCAATCCTTCGAGGTATCGTGCTTTTTTTTGAGATCGAGGAAGAATTGTTTCATTTCTTCACTCTCGGTTTTCAGGCTTCCCCACTCCCCGGTGAATACATTTTCATTCTTGAGCTTTTCATATATTGCCCTGATGCGTTTCATGTGGATGAGTTCATCGTCGCGGAGCATTTCGAGCATCTTTTTTGAGGCGGCATTGCAGATTTTCTCAATCGCCGATTCATAATACTCCTTTCCTTTCACTTCCATTTCGAGTGCTTTAGATAGCCATTCTAACGCACGTGTATTATTCTGCATCATAAACACATCCTCCTCGCACCTCTTATAAAAAGGTCGTCATACAGCTTATCTGCAATCAGGACATTTGTCAAAAAATTTCCTTTCTTTTCCGGTGGTCTCGACTATCCAAGTTACCTGTGCAATGGGAATATAGTGGACTCCGCACTCCGAACATTTCTGCATCGCGAATTCTCTTCCCCAGATTATTCGGGAGCTCTTTGTCTCTTTCATTTCTATTGCATTGGTCGGGCATATGTATGCGCAGGCGCCGCATCCGATACAGACCGAACTCATCTTTTTAAACGGGGTGCCCGAGGTTTTTTCGAATCCGCGGTTTACCATCGATATGGCCGACACCCCGACGACTTCGGAGCACACCTGTGCGCACAATCCGCAGGCTATACAATTCTTCATCTTCTGATTTGCATCTATATGCTTGAACCGGGTTTCGGTTATACCCTCGCGTGCAGCGATTTCACGTATTGCTGCAGATTCAGGGGCCCTGGCCATCAGAAGCTCGATCACACTTCTCTTTAGTTTCTTGATAAACGGTGTATCGGTTTTAACCTCTATATTGGCACGCACGGGATAATTACACGAGGTCACAACCCGCATTTTGCCCTTTTCATGGACTTCGACCAGACATAGGCGGCAGGAACCGCCGGCCGTTTCCAGATCGGGGCTGTAGCAAAGCCCGTCGATATGGATGCCGTTCTCCTTTGCGATCTTCATGATACACTCGTCTCTTACGGCCGAAACTTTTTTCCCATTTATGATGAATTCTACTGTATTCATAGTGCGTTATCCTGATAAGACAGTTTTTTAATCTATCATCACTGCGTTAAACTTGCATACATCCTTGCAAATCCCGCATTTGATGCATTTAGATTCATCGATAACATGCAGCTGCTTTTTCTCACCGCTGATGCATTTTTGCGGACAGCGTTTTGCGCAGAGCGTGCAGCCTGTGCATTTGTCCTTGTCGATATGATAAGTTATAAGCGTCTTACATACGCCCGCCGGGCATTTTTTGTCTTTGATATGGGCTTCGTATTCGTGCTTGAAATGCTTGAGCGTCGAAAGCACCGGATTGGGCGCGGAAGAACCCAGACCGCACAGCGCTCCCCATGACAGGGTTTCGCATATGTCCTCCAGCAATTCGATATCGCCTTCTTTACCTTTTCCCTCGGTTATCCGGGTAAGGATTTCGAGCATCTGAGGCAGACCGTCGCGGCACGGGGTGCATTTCCCGCAGGATTCCTCAACAAGGAAATTGGTGAAGTACTTGGCCACATCGACCATGCAGGATTCTTCATCCATTACGATCATACCGCCTGACCCCATCATGGACCCGGCTTCGCTGAGACTGTCGAAATCGACCTGCATATCGAGCAGCGACTCGGGTATGCATCCGCCCGAGGGACCGCCTGTCTGAACCGCCTTGAATTTCTTGTTGTTGAGAATACCGCCGCCGATGTCGAAAATCAGGCTTCGGAGCGTTATCCCCATTGGGACCTCGATGAGTCCGGTATTGTTGACCTTCCCGACAAGGGAAAACACCTTGGTGCCTTTTGAGCCCTTTGTTCCGAGGGAAGCATACCAATCCGCACCCTTTTCAATGATAACCGGAACATTTGCCCATGTCTCGACGTTGTTCAGAACTGTCGGCTTGTCATAGAGCCCTTTCTCGACTGACCTGATGTATTTCGCCCGGGGCTCGCCTATATCGCCGCCTACCGAGCGCATGAGCGCAGAGGATTCTCCGCACACAAATGCCCCTCCACCGCGGCTTATCTTGAGATCGAATGAAAATCCGCTTCCAAGGATGTTCTCCCCGAGGAGACCGCTTGCCCGGGCCGCGTCAATCGCCCTCTGCAGATTTTTAACCGCCAGCGGGTATTCATCCCTCACATAGATGTATCCCTTATGGGACCCTATCGCTATCGCTCCGATAATCATCCCCTCGATTACGGTGTGCGGGTCGCCCTCCATCACCGAACGGTCCATGAAAGCTCCCGGATCTCCCTCGTCACCGTTGCAGATGACATATCTCACATCGCCCGGGGCCTCGACGCATGAGCGCCATTTTCGGCCAGCGGGGAATCCGCCGCCGCCCCGCCCCCTCAGGCCCGACTTATCGATTTCAGCGATGATAGCGTCGGGCTTCATGGTCAATGCCTTGGCCAGCGCCGCATATCCGCCGGAAATGATGTAATCTTCTATTGAAGCCGGGTCGACCAGGCCGATTTTTTCGAGAGCAATCCTTTTCTGGTGCTTGTAGAAAGGGATCTCGTGATATTCGGCTATCTTTTCCTTGGTATTGACGTCCTTATAAACAAGGCGCTCTATCGTTTCGTTTCCGACAATCGATTTTTCGATGATTTCAGGGACATCATCCGGTTTGACTTTTAAATAGAGAATGTCCTTCGGCTTAATGACGACGAGCGGACCATTGGCGCAATACCCGTGGCATCCGGTCGTTTTCATGCCGATATTCACGTTGACCTTCAGGCCGCGTTTTTTTATCTCTTCCTTGAAGTTTTCGGCTACACCGCCCGATCCGTTGGCAAAACATCCGGTACCGAAGCAGACCAGCACGCTCGGGATGTCTTTGACGACCTCGGCGCTCAGTTTCTCCCTGTATTTGATCAAATCCTGTGATGAACGTAACAGACTCATGGATTCTCCCCTTATTGCCCGTATTTTTTGATAGTATCGGTGACTTTTGACGGACTGATATGTCCATGATAGTCATCTCCAACGACCACAACCGGCGCCATTGCGCATGCGCCGACGCAGTTGACCGTTTCAAGAGTGAATTTCATATCCTTTGTGGTCTCGCCGCACTTTATTTTCAAATCCCTCTCGATCGCTTCGACCATGAGGCCTGCGCCTTTCAAATGGCATGCCGTTCCCATGCACACCTTTATGACATGCTTGCCTCGCGGAGTGAGGGAAAGGGCCTTGTAGAATGTTCCCATGGCGTATATCTTGCTCAGAGGAACGTCCATCGCCTTTGAAAGGCGAACGATTCCCTCCTCCGGAACGTAATTGAATTCACGCTGTAAATCCTGCAAAACCGCGAGGAGCGATTCCTCGTTTTTTTCATAACGGGCTATAATCGAATCGATTTTTTTCACATCTTCTGACATAATCATTCCTCGCAGCGCTTAAGGATCTTGTTGTAATCATCCAGCACCTTCTGCTGAATGCGTTCAATATCGGTGTCTTTCAAATGCCTGAACCGCCCCTGCCCCTTCATGTAGGCTGTTATCGGAAGAAACTTTTCAGGTTTGTGGGTCATACGATATTTCCCGTTCACGACTTCATAAAGCGGGAAAACTCCGCTGTTGACTGCAAGACGTCCGTATTTTATACTCTCGTCGAACGGGATGCGCCACCCGGTAGGGCACACGCTCAGAACGTGGATATACGAGGCGCCGTTGATGGTTGTCGCTTTTTTGACCTTTTCCATGAGATCGAAAGGATAGCTGGAACAGGCTGTCGCCACATAAGGAATGTCATGGGCTACCGCTATCTGCGGCATGTTTTTCTTGTTAGTGTTCTGGCCGATGCTCTCGGACCCTGCCGGAGAGGTGGTCGTGCTGGCGCCCCATGGGGTCGAACTCGACCTCTGGATGCCGGTATTCATGTACGCCTCGTTGTCATAGCACACATATATCGCCTTGTGGCCCCGCTCCATCATTCCGGAAAGCTGCCCCATTCCGATATCGGCCGTGGCTCCGTCGCCGCCCATGGCCACGAAATTGATGTCGCGCTTCTCGACCCTACCTTTGCGCATGAGGGCCTTCATGCCCACGGCGCATCCGGAAATTACCGCTGATGAGTTCTCAAACGCGACATGGATCCAGGGCACGTTCCACGAAGTGGTCGGCAACGGAGACGAGACGATCTCCATGCAGCCCGTCGACATGGCCACGATCGTGTCGCGGCCCAGGGCCTTCATGACCAGCCTGACCGCCAGCGCTTCGGCGCATCCCTGGCATGCGCGGTGCCCCGGAGCGAAATATTCCGCCTTTTCGACGAGGGCGGCTGCGAAAACGTTATATTTGTCCATTCCCATAGTTCTACTCCCTTACCCCGTACAGAGTGTATCCCGCCGTATCCCCCTTGAGGGCTTTTTCTTTGCCCTCATGGAGTATCTTGATGAAATCGCCTGGAGTGACGTCGCGGCCTGCGAGACCGAGAACGTAATTGACTATCGCCGGCGCGTTCTTTCTGTTGTAAAGAGCGGACCTGATCTCGGTAGCCACCGGGCCGCCCGGACCGCCGAAGGAAATCGCCCTGTCGAGCACGATCAGGTGCTTTTTACCCTCAATAGCCTTGTAGAAATCCTCGAACGGGAAAGGTCGCCACAGCCTTATTTTCACCACGCCGACCTTTTCGCCCTTCTCCCTGAGCATATCAACCACTTCCATGGCTGCTTCGCCGTACGATCCCATGGTGACGACGCAGTATTCGGCGTCATCGGCCCGATATGTTTCAATCGGATGATACCTGCGCCCGGTCAGCTCGTACCATTCGTCCCACGCCTTCACCGCCTGGGGATACGACTTGACAAGCCCCTGTTCACGGGCCATCTGGGTTTCAGTGTATATCTCCGGCATCGCGAAACATCCCATTGAAACCGGGTTGTCCGGATGCAGTACGTTTTTCATCTTCAGGTCGGGCAGATATTTTTTGATCGTTTCATTGTCCTCAAATATGATCGGCTCGATCATGTGGGTAAGGATGAATCCGTCAAGGTTGACCGCTGTAGGATACAGCACATCCGGGTGCTCCGCCACGCGGAAGGCCCAGAACATGTGATCATACGCCTCCTGTCCGTTTTCCACGAAGACCTGCACCCATCCCGAATCGCGCACCATCATCGTGTCAGTGTGGTCGTTCCAGATTGAAAGCGGACCTGAAAGCGAGCGGTTCGCGAGCGCCATGACTATCGGCAGCCTTAAAGAAGACGCTATATAAAATATCTCGGCCATGAGAGCAAGGCCCTGCGAGCTCGTGCTCGTGAACGTCCTCGCGCCGACGGCAGACGAGCCGCAGCATACGCTCATCGCGGAGTGTTCGCTTTCAACCGGCACAAATTCGGCGTCCAGGTGCCCGTCGGCGACCATTTCGGCAAGATGTTCTACTATATGTGTCTGCGGGGTTATCGGATAGGCCGCAATAACATCAACATTGGCCTGACCAACAGCCTCGGCAAGAGCGATCGATACTTCAATCCCTTTTCGCACTGTGGCCATATCATTCCTCCTCGTCTATCATGGTAATGCATCCGACAGTGCACTCTTTCACGCATATTCCGCATCCCTTGCAGTAATCGAGATCGGGCAGATAATAGCCTTCTGCATCCTGATGTATGCAGCCTTCCGGGCAGAATATCCAGCAAACCGCGCATTTAATGCATTCTTTCTTATTCACGATCGGTCGCGATGAACGCCATGATCCGGTTTTATACGCGCTGGCGTTGCCTTTCTCGATGACGATCGCGCCATCGACAAGTTCAGTCCATTTGATCTGATCTATTGGCTTTGTCACGTTATCACCCCGCTACCTTAACGTCGTCGAACGCCCGCTGAAGTGCGTTCATGTTCTTGGCGCCCAGCTTTGAGCCGAAACGGGCCATAACCGGATCCTTGATGTCGTCGAAAGAAAGGATGCCGGTAATCTTCAACAGGGCGCCGAGCATCGTGGTATTGACAATCGGCCTGCCGAACTCGGACATGGCTATATGGTTCGCATCCACTGTCGCGACTTTTGTTTTCAGGTTATACATTTTCTTTATTTCGTCAGGGCTCTTTCCGGTATTTATGAGCACGGTGCCGCCCTCTTTGAGGCCCTTTGCCGGATCGATGATCGACAAAAGGCTCGGATCGAGCACGAGCACGACATTCGGCTCGTATACTTTCGATCGCAGATGGATTTTATTGTCGTCGATGCGCGAAAACGCGACAACCGGCGCCCCGCGGCGCTCAGGTCCGAAGCTCGGAAAAGCCTGGGCGCATTTACCTTTGTTGATTGAAGCGATTGCTATGAGCTCAGCCGTTGTTACTGCGCCCTGACCGCCCCTTCCGTGTATTATTATCTCCAGCATAAAGTCTCCCTTCTTAACTGTTGCTTTTCCCGCTTGTTTATCAGGGGGATGGGAAATACTCCCGCAAATACAGTTTGATAATAATCAGATAATATGTTTTGTTATAAAACGGATGGAGGTTACCCTCAACCCTTATTAGCATACATGATTTTCATGTCTACAAAAAAATCCGTTTCACCGATTAATAGAGAAATTTTTTCTTAAGAATATTATACACGCGGGAGTAAACAAAAAAAAGATTATTTTTCCCGTATTGTCTCGTCCACGGACATGCCGAAATGTCTGGCTCCTTCCTCGGAGTATCCAAGGACCCTGTCGCCCTTTTTCAGCTTGACGACGCTTACCGCCTTCCCGTCAGGATCGGTCAGCCTTATCGTTTCGGCATTCTGCAGAACGACCGAGTACTCTCTACCTTTATTATCAGTTGCATAAACGACGAGAAGCGGCCTTTTTTCGATCTTTGATCTTCCCACATACGAGAGCAGGGTCTTACCGGATTTGTCAACTATCAGTATCGGATCGCCTGTGGAGAGTTCTCCCAGATAACGCGTCTTGTTTCCCGGTATCCGCACATAGGAATGCACGGCGCCTGCATTTATCCTGAAGGGCCTTGGCGATACATACGGATTTTCGATGTTTTCGGCATGAACGAGAAACAGTCCCTGGCTCGAGTTGCCTACCAGAAGCCCCTCGGCGAGATCGATATTGGCGCAGGTATCGACGCAGACCCTGTCTCCGATTCCGATCTGCGCCACCCGCGTTATCTCGAGCGTCGTCATCTCGAGCTTCTCGCTGTCGATCTCGCGCACATACGAAACAATGCTCTTTATCTGATTCGGATCGTCGGTCTCGATCACTATTCCTGCAACACCCTTCTCCATGATTCCGGCCGCAAGCCTGGCTTCCTCAAGGTTGCCTGCGAATGCGAAGAGGCGCTCCCCGCCGATCGGGATAAGATTTTCGATCGGGATGATATTCCAGTCAGTGGTCCTTACAGCTACCATCCCGGATTTCAGCGCCTGCGCCGCGATGTTCTCGTCCTCCTTTGAGCGTATCCGGATTATCTGTACATCACCGGGGATTTTAAGATCGCCCTTCTCGGGCGCAATCACGGTAATCCTCCCGAGCTCGCGGATTCTGTCGACAAGATCGTCGGAGGCGATAATTGCGTCTACACCTGATTCGATGGCCTCGGTGACAAGGCTCTTGTTCCATGATGTCAGGTTGAGCCAGGTCCTCTTCATCTTTGATCACCGTGTACGATTTTTGATATCTTGCACACAATATCAGCCGGATCGTCATGCTGGAAGACGTTTCTTCCAATGGATACGCCCGCACCGCCGGCCTGGATGGCGCCGGTGACCATGTCGAGCAGCTCCTCGTCGCTTTCCATCTTTTCACCTCCGGCAATGACTACCGGCACCGGGCATCCCTCGACTACTTCCCGGAAGCTTTCCGGTGATCCCGTATAGTTGACCTTGACGATATCTGCCCCGAGCTCTGCGCCGACACGTGCCGCGTGCTTGACCACCTTGGCGTCATATTCGTTTTTGATCTTGGTCCCGCGGGTATACATCATGGCGAAAAGCGGCATGCCCCAGTCCCGGCAGGCCCTTGAAACGAGCCCCATGTTGTGCAGCATTTCGGATTCGGTATTGGCGCCGATATTCACGTGAATCGATACCGCGTCAGCGCCGAGAATCATCGCTTCGTCCACCGCGCACACGAGGGTCTTCGCATTGGAATCAGGGGAAAGCACCGTGCTCGCCGAAAGGTGTACGATAAGGCCGATATCCTTCCCCGAGTTCCTGTGGCCGCTTTCGACCAGGCCCTTGTGCATGAGAATCGCGTTTGCGCCTCCCGAAGCCACTTTATCGACGGTCCCGGCGAAATCGATGAGCCCGTGTATCGGGCCGACGGTGACGCCGTGGTCCATGGGAACTATTATCGTCTTTTGAGAGTTCCTGTTAATTATACGCTGAAGCCGAATCCTTTTACCTATCATAATCGTCCCCCTGGTGAATAATCTGGCCGCCGATCTGTGTGTAAAAAACGCCGGAGCAACTTCCCAACTATTTGTATTTCGAAATCCCAGTCAAGCAAATTTGGAGTTTTCATTTAACGATATCCCGGCTTTTTATATTTGACTGTTTTCCACGGATGGCCTAAATTATATGACATGGAACAGATCCCGGAAAACGCCGATGATTACAGGCCCTACGCGGACTACTGGAGCGCCGGCCTCGAGAAAATAGACGAAATCCATAAAGATCTCGACCTGTCCATCCGCGAGATCGAGAAGCTGTATCCCGAGTTTGAAAAAAAATACAGAAAGGCCAGCAACCTCGCCGATATCCTGTCATCCATCTATGCAGGGGTGAACGCCCTTGACGGCAGAGACGACCTTCTCAAGCTGAAATCCTTCATCGACCGCTATAAAAAGCGTTACACACGGGAAGGGATCGACTTCGAAACGATCGGGTTTCTTCTTGATAAAATCGGCGAACTCCGGTCAAAAAGTTTCGATAACTTCCCGGTATTGCATCATAATGAAACCTCTGCAGAAATAAAAGAACCCGCCCTGGCCGAGAATTATCTTTCATGGCCCTACCGCTGGTTCACGTTCAGGAGAGGCTGGTCGTGGTTCATGGTTCCGTTCAACGATCTCGACATCTACAGGGCCGGCGAAGATGCATGCGTCAAGAGGTCGGGTTCTGATTCGATCACCGTCGAAATTCTCGGCAGGGAGAGGATATTCCTCGACCTGTTTTCCCTGTGCAGGAAAAAACGAGAACCTTCCGGGATATTCATAACCATTGACGGTAAATCCAGCTTCGCGGTTTCACAGCCCGGAAAGAAAATATACTCGCGTTTTGATTTCATTTCACCGCGTATAAACAAATACGCCGGAGACAGGAGCTTCCCGTTATCTCCGGGCAGGGTCAGACTGTTCGGGATCAGCCATGTATACCTTGATGCCGGTTATTTGCAGGACAGTGCGAGCAGCATCTGCGCCGGAGCGTATACCGCCCAGACCCATACCGTCGAATGAGGTATCTCCCGGTAAAATTCGTTGAAAGCGAGAATCGCGTCCGACACAAGGAATAAAACCGCGCCCGCCGCGCCGATATATCCACGAAGACCGGCGCTCCCGTCAAACGCTCCCGCGACAGCCAGAAAAACCATCGTCGATATGACCGACATGTAAACGAGCACTGGCGTTGCCATCTTTCCGGCTTTTCCCCTTATCTTTATGAAAAAAAGAATCATTGGAGCAGCAATTACCGGCACAAACACCAGTTGCGTCGCCGAAAATTCATACCTCGTGGCGAACGCGCATATATACAGAACGTGCGCCAGAAGAAAAAAAACGAGGCCGTGAAGCAGCATCCGAACCTCGACTATCATCAGTAGAACGTCAGCCACCAGGGACAGCAACAGTCCCCAGAAAATCAAAGAAGAAAACACGGGCTCGCTCGAATCCGGGATCGCAGTGAAAGAGATCAGGATCACCGACAGGGTGACCACCGGGGTGAGGAGATACTTGAAAAAAATCCTGTTCCGGAAAGTTAATATTTCCCTCGCGATGAGAACAACCGTGAAGAAAATGATAAGGCAGAAAATTTCCCCATTGGAAAAAGATTCAACCGGCAATTACGGACCTCGTCATTCGGATTTCTTCTTCTTTTCTTTTTTCTCGCTCAGCTCGCTTTTGAACAGGTCTGAAAGCTCCCTGAGCTTGCCGGGATCAAACTCGGATTTCGTGGCGGCGATGTTTTCCTGCTTGATGTCCTGGTATATTTCCATGCGGTGGACCGTGACGCTTTTGGGCGCCCTGATGCCCAGCTTTACCTGGTCTCCCTTGATATCGATGACGACCACCTCGATATCGTCTCCGATCATAATGCTTTCGTTCAGTTTCCTCGCCAGTACCAGCATCGGACTATCCCTCTGTCCCGGAGCTTCTTCTCAGCTCGTCGAGTATCCGGTGCTTGACCCCGTAGCGATCGGTCAAAAGTATCGCCTGTTTCCCGATTCTCACCGAAGGATTTATTATTATCGGCCCCTGGAGGTTCGCGGTCATCTCGGCTGGATTGGATGGGATTGTCACTATTGAGAAAACGACCAGTTCGTCCGGCCGGGAAGCCCTGACCACGCGAAGATCGTTCTGGGAAATCACGAGCTCGTACTGTTCCATGAAATCCGCCGGCCTTATGACGATAAAAGCCAGATCCGGCTCATCGATCGCCTGCATCCACTTCAGCGGCGACCCAGGGTCTTCGGTGTCGAGGAGCACGAATTTCTTGATATAGTCGAATCCGAGAATTCCCTCGGGAAAATCGATTATCTGCTTTTCATTTATATCGACAGTCCCGGATTTTTTTGTTTTCAGTTTTATTACCAAGTGGAACCCCTCTTAATTGTTGTTTGACGACGTCAGCCGCGCGCCTTTCCGCAATTTACCTCAGAAAATCCATCAGCGTCGTTCGAATCGAGCGCGCTCCAACTGCGAGCGCGTACTGGTGCACGCTTTCGAGCCATTTGAAATTCATTATGGTTTCAGGATAATCGATACCCTCGGTTTTTGCAAGCAGTTCGGTAATATTCGTTTTCGTGTACTCCGCCCTTTTCTCGAGCTCATCGACCCTGTTCTGCCGCGCGCCGACGAGCGCCAGGTGCCTCGAAAGGTTCTCGAGGCCCATATCGATCAGCCCGAGATCGCGCCCGCCGACGAGTTCCTGGTCTCCGCGGACCAGGTCGTCCCTGAGCTGGATAACCATCTCGAAGATCGACATGCCCCCGACGGTGACGGTCGGGCTGATATTGTTGGGCGGTTCGGGGAAACTGCTGTTTATGAGGCCGATATCCTGAAGCACGGTGCCCCCATTCATGTCCTCGAGCCATATCTGGTGCGGCGAGGTGGTTTCCAGTATAATGTTGTTTCTTCCACCCATCGAGGCGCGCACGCTCAGGCCCGCGTTGTTTATCTTGTCTATGACCAGGTCGAGGTTGTCCCCCGCCGACACGTTTATCTCTGTCCCGTCGATGCGGATCGTCTGGTTCGTCTGCGCCGCATACCCGGTCACGTCCTTGTTCGAGGTGAGTATCTGGTTCGTGGCCCAGAATACCTTGTTCCCCGGTATATTCACGTCGACGTATTCGCCCTTCTCTACTTCGCGTTTGACCTCGCCTATATTTCCGCGGTATTCCACTCCGATCATGGCGTCGCCCTGGTTCCCAGCGGTCAGAGTCTGGTACACGGGCACGAACGGATTCGGGAGGTCCTCTGTCCCGGTCTGGTGCCCGCCGAATATCGGCCTGCCGACCCCGTTTTTGGTGTTGGCGATGGCTACCAGCTCCTCGAGCAGCTGGTTGATTTCGGTCGCGGTCGCTTCCTTCAGCTCGAACGAGGTGTATATTCCGTTAGCACCCTGTACGGTGAGAACGCGCAGCCTCTGAAATATCCGAAGGGCCGACTGTATCGTCGAGTCCATCTCCTCGAGTCTTGACCTGCCCTCGCCGATATTGCTGATGAACTGGTCAATCTCGGTCATGCGGGACCGGTACATCATCTGGTTCGTTGTCGATATGGGATTGTCGCGCGGCATATTGACCGTCTTGCCGGTGCCCAGCGAATACTGAAGCCTGTCCATTTCGGTCTGATGCCGCTGCAGGTTGAAGCTCATCGTGTTGTTGATCATCTGGTTTGTTATTCTGTTCATGGATTAGACTCCCATCCGGTTGATAATCGTGTCAAGCATCTGGTCCATGGTCGAAATCACCCTGGCCGACGCGTTGTATCCGTGCTGGAACGCCACCATATTGGCCATCTCCTCGTCGAGGTTGATCCCCGAAACCGACTCGCGAAGGTTCGCCAGGTTCTTGAGCAGCGTCTCCTGGTTCTGAATCCTGTCCTTGGCCTCTTCGCCCTGGGTGCCGATTCTTGACACGGTCGCGATGTAATAGTCGTTGAACGTCGTGTTGTTGTCGACCATCGCGTTTATGTGCCTGAGTTTCGCTATCCGCAGCGCGTTCGACCCGTCGCCGATGCCGTTGCCCGCGTTGTAATCTCCGGTACCGCCGATATCTTTACCCTGCGCCGCCGAAATCCTGTCGATGTCGTTCATGACCGCGGCCGAAACCGCCATGTGCGAAGCGGGATTGAACTTCGGGGCTATGGCGATGTGCTCACGGTCAGGAAGGAGCTTCGCGATATCGTCGACCCTGCGGTAATCGAACGCGCCCTGGCGGCCGCTCTGCTTGAGCACGCCGGAAAATCCGACCAGAAACTGGCCTGAATCCTCGAGGTGCCTGATGATGAAGTTCTTCTTGTCGTCGTCGCTCGCGATCGTCGCCTTCAGCGCGATCTCGCTGTTGTGGTTGATATAG
>JAKLIV010000079.1 GCA_022709405.1 Spirochaetota bacterium | reverse complement strand
ATGCCGAGCTCATCGACCAGATCGAGATCAGGGCCGAAAGTCTCGGGCGTGACGTCTTCGAGCTTGAGCTCATCGATGATGATCTCCGCGACGCGGAGCATTATTTCCTGGGACTTGATTTCCTTGGGCATTTTTCCTCCTGGTACGGTTCAAGTGAATTCGTTATTTCAGTCATTTTCCGGGGCCTGCTGAATCCGCGGTCACCATCACACCGTTGCAGACGAGCTCGCCCCCTGCGGTGATTTTAAAGGCGTACTGGCCCTTCTTGTTTTTATCAGGCTCAACGGCCACCGACAGCTCATCGCCGGGCCGCACAATCCGTCTGAAGCGAAGCCGCTTTACCTCTGTTATGACAGCGCCGGGGCCCGCGTTTTTTCTTATCGAATCCCATATGATTGAAATCTGCGCGATCCCGGGAAATATCGGTTCGCCCGGGAAATGCCCTTCGAACCACGGTGATGAAAGTCCGGCGCACGCTTGGAAATCAATCGCTCCGGATTCACCGTGATTTATGGCAGATACATAATACCAGGGATCGTTCATTATCAATTATTCAGTATTACAAGGCCGAAATTGTGCCGATTGACCGACGGCCGCATTCTCCGGCACGTGAACAACAAGGCCAAAAAGCAAAAAATCGACATTCCCCATTTATACAAGCAATTTCGGCCCAAAAATGAGGAAATAGAATACTTATCCATTGATGTCAACAAAATTTTACTCTATTATTCGACTCATCGTCCGGCTTTTGTGCCAGGACCTCAAGAATCACCCCGCCGAAAAAAGGCATTTTAAACGAATGGGTCTCGATGAAACATGGATTGAGGCCGGCCAGTAAAAGCGGCCTTCTCACGCTCCTCACGGTGCGCGCCCGGAGCCACAGCCCCTGCCTCATGGCGTTCCCAATCTGCGCGAAAAACTTTATGAACGAGGAATGCGCAGTGGTGAAATACAGGTAGCCGCCGGGAGAGAGGTGTACTGCGAGCTTCATGATCAAGTCGTCAAGATCGCTGATGTACTCGAATGTTGAAAAAGAACAGATAAAGTCATAGCGGCCGCGCGGGGAAAAATACTCTGCGTCAGCGGTCACGGTCTCTATGTTCCCGATGCCCTCTTTTCGGGCTTTGGCATTCAATATCCCCAGCATGCCAGGGGACATATCCACTGCAGTCACGCTTCCGCACATCCGGGCAATGTCCATGGTGAACAGCCCTGTGCCCGCTCCAATCTCCAGTACGCGGCTTTCGCGACCGATCAGCATTTCCTTTCTGGCTGCAAATAACCGCAGCTCGGTCTTTCTGACCATTGAAACGCCGGTCTCGAGTTGCTCATGGTCATAGGTCTCGGATAGGGAGTCGTAGAAGGAGGCAACAGGGCCGGAGGGACCGTCCTCCGGCTTCATTACCGGCATCATGCACAGGCTGTCAAGGGGGATTATGGCATAACCGGACCGCTTCAGCTCAGTTATGATTTTTTCGATCTCGCCCAGCCACTCTTCCATTTTTTCAGGGCTTCCGGGATAGACATCGTGCAGCAGGACAATATCGTCAGGGCGCACTTTTTTGATCACCCGAATGGAAAGGTCCGCAATCCTCTTATTGCCGAAATCCGCAGACCTGCGCCTGAAATTAAGGCAGTACATGCCGAGATACAGAAGTACGGGCCAGAGTCTGGGGCTGACGATCCCGACAGGCGGGCGAAAAGCAATAGGAGAAACGCCGAACCGCCTGAACACGTTCTGTGCGCCCGCAATTTCTTTTCTGAGCCTCTCCGGTTTTCTCAGCATAAGCAGCGGGTCGTGGCTGTATGAATGATTACCGATGAGGTGCCCGCGGCCGAGTATGCTGCGCACGAGTTCTGGATTCTTTTCGGCTTTCTCGCCGGTCAGAAAAAATGCCGCCTTTATCCCGTGCCGTTCGAGAAGATCGAGCAGCGGAGCCGTGGACAGCGGATCAGGCCCGTCGTCGAAGGTCAGAGACACGGCCCGCTTTCCGGACCTTCCCCTGCTCACGACCGGCATGAAATACGGCAGCCAGGGAATGAACGGCGCGGCGAACGTGGCGACAAGGAAAAGCGCGAGGGGAATAATGCTGAGGCCGATATCGAAGAACAGCAGTGCTGTCGAAATCTGCACCGCCCCGATCCAGGCCAGGTGGGCCGGGGCCAGCGGCACGATCAGGGGGTCCTTTCTCACCGGAGCACCTACCTCAGTTCAATGCAGCAGATGTGGCTTCCCAGGGAGATCATCGCGACGCCTTCATCGTCGATAATAAAGGGCCCCGCGCCGGGCAATTTCGGCACCGCTCCGGTGCGGACGAAACTGGCCGCGAGGACCGTGGCGGCAGCCGAAGCGGTCGCGTATTCTCCCAGAAATTCACGGTAGCGGATTACGTGGCCCGCAAACCCGGTCTTTGCAATGAATTCATCGAGCTGCGCGCCTCCCTGATTTTTCATCGAAGCGGGTATTCCGACGAACAGCGCAGCCAGGGATCCGTTGATGCGGTCTGCGCCTCCCATGGCGTGGATGAGGGTCTCTATGCAGCCCGGCTCTGCGCAGCCGAAAAAAGGCACACACACCGACACGCCGTCTCCGCCGCCCCTTTCGAGCACCAGGGCGCCGCCCCCGTCTGATTTTTGACTCATCGCCTTTACTGAACCGTCGAGCAGATCAGAGAATTCCGTATGGTATTCATCCGCACCCACCACGAGGACCGTACCGCCCTTGTCGCACACGAGACCGGCGGTGAACAACGCCTGCTCGAACGAATAATCCCCGCCGGTCATGGTCATGTTAGGCCCGGTCGATTTAAGCCATATCGCGGCCTGGCCGGCCGGCGCGTTGTGCACCGATCCCACGAAATCGGTCGGGCTCGTGAATTCCTCGTTGGTTTCGTACAGTTTCATGATGAAGTCGTAGGTTTCGGACATCGCGCCCCAGCCAGTTCCGAAACAGATGCCCTCAGGAGGAGTGTTGCGTGCCGATTCCTCGTGAGCCCCGGTAGCAAGGGTCAGGGCCAGCCGCGGTAAACGCTTTAATCTGCGCACCGATTTCTGCGGCAGTTTAGCCGATATTTCATCAAGGGAAAGGAGCCCGGTCAGAGCGCTGCCCGAATCCAGCGCGGCAAGGCTCTTGTCGAGGTCCCCGGCACCGGTAATGCATGAAAGCCCCCTGACCGTGAACACCGGATCGTGGTCCCGCGAGTAATGCTTCGCGATGTCTGAAGGCCGCGCGATCACCACAGCCGCGTTGTTGCCCCCGAAGCCGAATGAATTCGACAGCACGGTTTTCACCTCTGCAGCGTGGTTGGCCATGGTCGGCGAGATAGGCATAGACTCGTCGGCCGACGAGAACCCCGCGTTGCCGGGCACGATGCAGTGCCCGAGGCACAGGCAAGAAACCACCGCCTCGATTGCGCCCGCGGCGGCGAGCGAATGTCCTGTCGCGCCTTTTATCGACGAGAGATATGGGCCGCGGCCGCTGAAAAGCGCGGCCACCGCCTTTGCTTCGGATGAATCGTTCTCCCTGGTGCCGGTGCCGTGCAGGTTGATATAATCGACGTCTTGCGGGCCGAGCCCGGCGTCCTCAAGCGCGAGTGACATCGCTTTCAATGCGCCTTCGCCCTCGGGATGCGGGGCTGCCGGATGGTGCGCATCGCATGAAAGTCCCGCGCCCAGAACTTCGGCAAAGGCATTTTCGGGGATCGTTTCGCTTCCCGTAAGTAGCAGCATTCCCGCGCCCTCGGCGACCGACATTCCCCTGCGGTCGCGGTCGAAGGGCCTGGCCCCTTCGGGGTCGATCAACTGCAGCGAGTTGAATCCGTAATAGGTGAGCCTGCAAAGGGAATCCACACCGCCGGCGAGCACCGTTGTCGCGCGCCCGGTCCGGATGAGCTCGAGCCCGATCTTGAGCACCGCGGTGCCGGACGAGCACGCGGTCGACACGGTGAGAACCGGGCCGGTGCACCCGGTCTTGCGTGCGAGATATTCGGCGATCGACCCGGTCGCGTGCCAGGCATATTTTTTTGGATCGGTATTCTTTTCTTTGAGAAGTTCCTCGGTGCGCAGCATGCCGCCGGTCGTGCTTCCGATAACGATGGCGTCCGGAGGGGTTTTCGTATCGGCAAGCGCCTCGTTCGCCGCGATCAGCGCCATGCGGTGAGAGCGGGGCACATCCTCCCCGGTGACTTCAGAGTTGATCTGGCCCGCGGGAAGCGGCCTGTCCTGGAATACCGGAAAAAGCGAAAGCGGGCCTATGCCGCGCTTCCCGGCTTTCAGGCTTTCGAGCGTTTCGGTAACCCCCGATCCCAGGGGACTGATGACGCCCATCCCGGTTATGAAAACGCGCCTGCTGTTCATTTTCTGAATTTCGGTGAATTGTCCTTGATGAAAGCCGCGAGGGTGCGCAGAGAGACGAACACCTTTTCGCCGACTTCCTTGTCTTCGATATGCACGCCGTAATCCTTCTCGATCATGACCGCCAGTTCGAGTATGTCTATCGAATCGATCCCGAGATCGCCGCCTACAAGCGTTCCGTCAGGGTCGATATCGTCCTCGGAGACATCGACAAGGTCAAGGGTCTCGATTATCTTGCGGCTCAGTTCGCGGATCAGGTCTTCCATCAGAGCACCTCTCGGCTTTTTTAATTGGAATTATTAAGCTGTTCCCCGGTCAAGGCGAATGTCAAGGTTTTTTTCTCTTGACTCATTCCCGTTATTGTACCCAATTTGAAGGATTACCCCTGCGATGGAGAGGCGCGTGGAGCCATATTCTGAACCATATACGATTGAAGACATCATTCCCCACAGGGGAAGGATGAAGCTTATCGATGAAATACTCGGCTACGACGGCGTGACTGCGGAGACCGCGGCTACGGTGACCGAAAACTGGCCGCTCATTGAAAACGGCAAAGCGGGCCCGGTCATCATGATCGAGCTCATCGCCCAGACCGGAGGCGTCAGCGTGGGCCTCGAGGCCCTGAAAAAAAGCGCAGAAAAAAAGGGCGGCAGGGGATGGATCGTGGGAGTCAAGAGCGCGCGCTTTTACACTGACGGGATAACGGTGGGGACCAGGCTCGTGTGCAGGGCGACCAAAACCTTCGAGCAGGAGTTCTACTCCCTGCTTGACGGCGAGATATACGATGCGGGCCGCCTGATCGGCGAGGTATCGATACAGGTCATGCGCGCAGAGACGTCGATTCCGGAAGGGATTTGACTTATGAAACTGAAAATGTACCACGTGGATTCCTTCACAGACCGGCCCTTTTCGGGAAACCCGGCAGGAGTGTGTCCGCTACCGGCAGGCTGGCCCGATGATGAGCTCATGCAGAACATCGCGCACGAAAACAACCTTGCAGAGACCGCATTCTACAAAAAGGATTCCGGCGGCCATCATATCCGCTGGTTCACGCCTACTGTCGAGGTCGACCTGTGCGGACACGCGACTCTTGCAGCCGCCCATATTTATTTCACCCAGGAGAACATTGCCGCGTCCTCGATCAGCTTCGGCTCGCGTAGCGGAACGCTCACCGTCAGGAAAGATGACGAATTTCTTACAATGAATTTTCCGACCGACAAAATCCGTCGCGTCAAACTCTCGGCCGAGATCAATGCTTGCTTCGGGGCTGCACCTCTTGAGGTGTACCGCGGCAAGACCGACTATATGCTCGTGTTCGACAACACGGAACAGATTGCGAACATGAAATTCGACATCAGCGCGATCGCGAAAATCAATGCGCGGGGCGTCATTATCACCGCAAAGGGAATTTCGTGCGACTTCGTGTCCCGCTTCTTCGCGCCGCAGGTCGGCGTGAGCGAGGATCCTGTAACCGGATCGGCACACACTACGCTCACGCCGTACTGGAGCGAGATGTTAAACAAGAAGGAATTGACCGCGATGCAGCTTTCACCGCGAGGCGGTCATCTTGTATGCAGAAATCTCGGCGAGCGAACCGAGATTTCGGGCAAGGCAGTGACGTATCTGTTTGGGGAGATAGCGGTGTAGGGGGGGGGTAATATCATGAATTTAAAAATAATAATTGGCGATAGTCGATCGATGAATGAAAATAAAGATCATTCAATTGATTTAATAATTACCTCTCCACCATATTGGCAAATAAAAGACTATGAAAATGTTAAACAAATTGGGTTTGGACAAAATCTTCATGAATACCTTAAAGATTTATATAGAGTTTGGGAAGAGGGTTACAGAGTATTAAAACCAGGTAGAAGGCTTTGTATTAATATAGGAGATCAGTTTGCAAGATCAATTATTTATGGGAGATATAAAATTATACCACTTCATTCTGAGTGCATTTCTCAATGTGAAAACATTGGATTTGATTTTATGGGATCAATTATTTGGCAGAAAAAGACCACACTAAATACAACAGGTGGAGCTACAATTATGGGATCTTTCCCTTATCCACCAAATGGAATGGTAGAAATCGATTATGAACATATTTTAATATTTAAAAAACCAGGTGAAAGTATTAAACAAGATATTGAAATTAAAAAAAAATCAGAAATAACAAAAGAAGAATGGAAAGAATACTTCTCAGGCCATTGGAATTTTGGGGGTGTAAAGCAAATTGAACATCAAGCAATGTTCCCTGACGAATTACCCAAGAGACTTATAAAAATGTTTTCTTTCTATGGCGAAACCGTTTTAGATCCATTTTTAGGTAGTGGAACAACAGCAAAAGCAGCATTAGAATTAAATAGAAACGCTGTAGGGTATGAAATTAATAGTGACTACTTATCTATAATTAAAAATAAAGTGGGATTTTCTGAGAACCAGTTAATATCGAATAATTCCATTCAAGAAATATTTCAAAAAAATGATGAATTAATAATTAATAATGACATTAATTATAAACCAAACGTCCAAGATGCAAATTTTAAAATTGATCCAAAATTAATTAAATTTAAAAATAATGATAGAACATATAAAGTCGTTTCAATTGAAAACAATGACATACTCATTCTCGATACTGGTTTAAAAGTTAAATTATTAGGAATTATTTTTGATCCATATAAAATGAATGAATTAAAAAATTATCTTAATAAATTTGTTTTAAAAAAAGAAATAATTTTAAAATTTGATAAAAAACATCATGTTGAATCAAAAGACATGATTCATGCTTATGTATATTTAAAAAATAAAATTTTTATTAATAGTTATATTATTAAATCCGGCCTCGCGAAGGTTGATATTTCCACTGATTATGAAATGAAATCCAAATTTGTTACATACATATCTGACAATGGAGTTAATGATGGCAAAGGAATGGATATTAAACAGTGCGATGAATCGCTTCCAATTAAATTTTAAAAGAAACGTTGGTGCTGTTTCAGAAGAAATAAGGAAATGCTCACCAAAAAGTATTAAAGACTGGGAAGAATATTATTTTCAAAATGTTCGTTCAAAAAGGCATATTCAAGAATTAGGAAAAAAATTATTTATAAAAATAACTGAAGTAATTGCAGCAGAAGTTGAAGATATAACAGAAGAAGAATGCGTTAATTATATGTTTAAACTTGTCATTGATCGTACTTTTGACGGTTATATGACAGAAATAAAAACCATTTATGGCCAATTACAACAATTTATTAATCAAAAAATTGAACCAGCTCCTGATGACTGGGATAGATTATTTAATGTTGATTTTTTTATTAAAATTAAAGATAAATATATCGGACTACAAATAAAACCTGTTAGCAAGGTTTCTCACATACCAGAAATTTATAAAGAAAAGAACAACCAGTTATCAACGCATAAAAAATTTACAGAAAAATTCGGTGGTAAAGTATTTTATATTTACTCAATCAAAGAAGGAGATAAAAAGAAAATATATAATCAAGATATTGTTCAAGAAATTCAAAATGAGATAGATATCCTATGCAAATAGAACTGTATATCAATCAATTCCAGGAGTACTACCATGTCCGAAACACAGGAAAAGAAAGTCGCACTGGTGACCGGCGGCAGCAGGGGCATCGGCAGGGCCATTTGCGTCGAGCTCGCCAGGGACGGTTACTACGTCGTCATCAATTATAAATCCAACGCGCAGGCGGCGGATGAGACCCTCGGGCTCGTGCGTGCAGCCGGCGGCGACGGCGAGACCTCATGCTTCGACGTGGCTGACGCACAGCAGACCGCGGACGTCATCAAGGACCTCACGGCCAAGCTTTCGGGCTTCGACGTGCTGGTCAACAACGCAGGCATCACCGCCGACGGGCTCATGGCCATGATGCCCGACCGGGACTGGCACGCGGTCATAAACACGACCCTTAACGGATTCTACAACGTGACCAAGCCCGTGCTCAAGAAAATGATCCGCAGGAGAAAAGGCGCGATCGTCAACATCTCGTCTGTCGCGGGACTTACCGGCAACAAGGGCCAGACGAACTATTCGGCTGCCAAGGCCGGCCTCATCGGCGCGAGCAAGTCCCTGGCGCAGGAGATGGCGCGCATCGGCATCAGGGTCAACGTGGTGGCCCCGGGCCTGATCGAGACCGACATGATCCACGACGTGCCGGTCGAGTTCATGAAGGAGATCATTCCCATGCAGCGCATCGGCAGGCCCGAGGAGGTCGCGAAGACCGTTCGGTTCCTGTGTTCCGACGATGCTTCGTACATCACAGGGCAGGTGATCGCAGTCAACGGCGGCATGGTTTAGGGGGATGCCATCCGCACCCGGAGGAGACATTCAGTGAAACAGAAAATACGAAGAACACTTCCGCTTTTCATCATTGCGCTCTGCATCATCCCCATCTCGTGGGCCGACACCTGGCAGGACCTGGAGAAATCATCCCTGAAGATCGAATCGATACAGGCGTCGTTCACGCAGACCAAGCACATGACCCTGCTCGCCAGGCCGCTCGTGTCAACCGGCCGTTTCTATTACCGGAAGCCCGGATCGCTACGCTGGGAATACGACGCCCCGGTCAGAAGCGTGCTCATGCATCACCGTGGCGCCCTGCGGCGATACATCATGAGCAGGAGCGGATACGTCGAGGACGACGCCGCGAAGCTTAAATCCATGGCCGTCGTGCTGCAGGAGATAACCGGCTGGTTCGGGGGAAAATTCGACAGCAATCCGGATTTCACGGCCGGGCTCAGAAAATCTCCGCGCAGATCGATCGTGCTCACTCCCAAAAGCGACGGACTCCGGAAAATCATAAGCTCCATCGTGCTCGACCTGTCGGACACGGAGGGAGTGATCGACCGGGTTACGATCCATGAAGGAGAGAAAAACCGCACGGTGATCGAGTTCACCGGAATCGGGATCAACAGGCCTATACCGGACGACGTTTTCAGGAAGCTCTGATGCGCAGGCTGATCTTCATCATCCCCTTAATCGTTCTCTCGTGCAGCGGCGTGCCTGTATTGAAACAGAGCCCGGCGGTTACAAATGCAGCGGCGTGCGAAGCGTGCGCAGGCGCGTCTATCGCGCGCCCCATACGCCTGGTGCACTCGATCGAGGCCGCGTTCAAGGGAAACCGCAGGGCCTTCATGATAGGTATTACGGTCGCTGACCCGGCAAAGAGGACGCTTGACAGCGCGATCATGAGCCTCGAAGGACTGGTCCTTTTCCAGGCGAAATACGGGAAAGAGATCACAGTATCCAGGGCGGTCGACCTGTTCAGCTCCCCGCAGTTCGCCGAATCGATGATGAACGACATCACGCTGATGCTGCTCCCCCCGCAGACCGGAATGTCCGCGTTCGGAACACTCCGGGGATCGACCGTGTGCCGGTACGGCAGCGGCGACGAAATTCTCGACATAGCCGCAGGGGCGGATTCCTGGAAGAAGGTGCTGTACCGCGAGGGGAAATGCGTGCGCACGGCAAAGGCATGGTCGTTCGACGAAAGGGGCATTCCGGCCGAGATGGAGCTCGTCGCGCGCGGCGAATCCGCCTATTCGCTGTATCTGAAGCTCATCAGCGCGGAGGAAATACTCCGGTGAAGATGATCATCCCCGATTATCCAAAAAGCCTTCTCATATGCAATGTTCAATGTTCACTTCTGATATGGGGCAACAGGATATTATTCAGAGCCTTTCTCGATTTAGTCCTGTATATGTAATAATCTGAATCAATTGACAATATGTCGTTGATTCCAGTCAATTCAGCAATGACAACCAGCGACGAATCCGCCAGGTCCATGGGAACATTTGAATACTTTCTTGATAGTTGTATTATCCTGTCCAGGTGTTCTTTATCAATATTCATTATCTCGACAGCTTCCCTTCTCAGCCATTCCAGAAAGTCAATCTGTACATGGACGTTGAAGCTCAGCATGTGGGTCACTTCGGTTATCACCGGCCACGTGGTGATTAACTTACCCTTGAACTTCCTGAGAAAATCGATGACGGACGCATGGTACCTGTCATCACTGTCAAACAGCGCGATCAGCGGACCTGCGTCAACGAGTGTGCTTTTCACGCAGTTTGCCCTTCAGAATTTTTTTGTAATCCCTCGAGAGGTTTTCATTCCCGCTGCCATTCCTGCCGAAAAGGTCTTTACCTAGTTCATACGGGCTTTGGCTGTTCGTGAATTTTTCAAAATACATGAGCAGGGCTTTCTTTATTATTTCCGATTTCGATGTTTTTTCCAATTTCGAAACCCTGTTCAGTTTCTGCTCCATATCATTTGACAAACGCAAGGATATCATGGCAACTTCTCCATATATGTAATACATATTGTATTACAATTTGTCCCGTTTGTCAACGATATTAATGAACTTTTACCGCAATAACAGCATGTTACTATGTGCTTCCCTATAGAGCCGAAAATGACATTAATTCCTTGAAATTTTACCAGCTTTTTTTAACTGTATCGTTTACACTTATTTATATGGAGAAACCATGAAATTAAAACTCATATACCCGAAATGGGAAAAGCTCGAGGGACAGACCACCTTCAACCTGCCGCCCCACGGTCCGGCAGTGTTCGCGGCAGCGCTCCCGCCCGACACCGAAATCGAGTTCATCGACGAGAACGTGCAGCAGCTTGAATTCAAGGACGACGCGGACCTCGTTGCCATTTCGATGATGCTCACCACCCAGGTCAAAAGGGGATGGGAGATCGCGGACCGGTTCAGGGCCCTGGGCAAAAAGGTCGTTTTCGGCGGCATCTCGACCATGCTGCACGCAGAGGAAACCATGGAGCACGCGGACGCTGTGTTCCTGGGCGAGGCGGAAGGAAACATCGACGCGCTTTTAAAAGATTTCCACAACAATTCCCTCAAGCCCGTGTACAACTTCATGAACAACCTTCCGCCGATCGAAATCATCGGACCGGCCCGCAGGAGCATCTACAACCGCGACCTGTACTACTACAAGGGCGTCCAGATGGTCGACCTGGTGCACGCGTCAAGGGGATGCAAGTTCAACTGCTATCCGTGCGCGGTGGCATACCTGGGCGGCAGAAGTTTCAGGCCGCGGCCGATTGACAAGGCCATAGAGGAAATCGCACTTACCGACAACAACCGCCTCTTCCTGGTCGACAACTCGCTGGCCCAGGACAAGGAATGGCTCATGACCCTGTTCAGGGAGATGATCCCGCTCAAGAAAAGCTGGTGCAGCCATACGATCATGGACGATCCCGAGGTGCTCGACCTGGCGGCGCAGGCCGGTTCGTGGTTCGTGTACCAGGCGGTGTTCGACACTTCCGATTACATAAAGGAGAGAGTCAAGCGCTACCACGACTACGGCATCGGCGTCGAGGGCACGATACTGCTCGGGCTCGACGACCACACCGAGGACTCGATCAAGCGGCTCATCGATTTCCTGCTCGAAATAAACCTCGACCTGGCGGAATTCACGGTGCTCGCCCCGTTCCCGCACACCAAGGCATGGGACGACCTGCGCAAGCAGAAGCGTATCTTCAACCACGACTGGAACGACTACAACGCGGGCAAGGTGGTGTACAAGCCCATGCATATGACTCCCGAAAGGCTCCAGGAGCTATACCACTACGCGTGGGACACATTCTACAAGGACGAATCGCAGTCCCTGAAGATGTCGAAGCTCTTCATGAAAATCGTTCAGCGTGAAATGTCGCTGGGCACCTACCGGCCCAGGCGAAGAGATCTCAGGGATATAAGTTTCGGCCAGAACACGGCGCGCCCGCTAAAAAAACAGCCTGGCTCGCTTTAAACCGTGCAGGCGCAGTCAGCATCCCAGTCAGGACAATCAGGAGAACACATGGCCGACAAAAAACAACTGAAACTGAAAGTCAGGACCGACTTCATCGATGAAATCTATGAGTACAGGGGAAAATGGGACGTTGCGTCGAAATGCGGTCTCAAGATCGTGAAGAAGCCCGAACGCCACATTGTCATAGCATCCGAGCTCTACGACGAGAACCCAGGGACTTCGGTCAACAGCTGGAACTGCCAGCTCGCCGAAAACGTCTGCACCGAGCGGGGACTTGACCCTGAAAAACTCGTCTTCATCGAGCACACCCCTGACAAGGGATCGAAGCTCGAAAACTACCGGGAGACCTTCGACCGTGTGATCTTCCAGTGGGACGGTAAAAAGTTTTCAGACCCCGACTGGGAGCCCATAACCAGGAACGAGGTCGAGGCCCTTATAGGACGACCGCAATGACCGCAGCGGCACTGGAACGCTTCAGCGAACTCAGGCTCGCGTACTTTTCGTGGAGCCGGACAGCCGGCATGACCGGGTACATTCCGGCAAGCCTTGCATTTGCCGCGCTGACCGGCCTTATGGCGCGCGTATCTTTCATGC
Organism: Spirochaetota bacterium; assembly: GCA_022709405.1. GTDB lineage: Bacteria > Spirochaetota > UBA4802 > UBA4802 > UBA5550 > JAKLIV01. Next base: position 5,564 of record JAKLIV010000079.1, on the reverse strand, counting down.
TGCCGTGGACCCCGGTGCCGGTCACGGGCCAGACATTCGCGGTGCTCCTCGCCGGGGCCTTGCTCGGCCGCCGCGGTTCGCTGAGCCAGTTTATGTACATCGGCCTCGGAGCGTCCGGAATCCCCTGGTTCGCCCACAGCCCGATACCACTGCCCGGGCCTACAATGGGATATCTCGCTGGATTCATCGTCGCTCCGTACGTCATCGGGCGGGTCACCGAATCATACCCGCCGGTTCGCCGTTTCAGCGGGCTTTTACTGCTCCTGTGCCTTGTCAATTTTATCGTCATTCACGGCATGGGAGCTGCCTGGCTGTATATCTGGCTCGGAACGGTTCAGGGCCAGAATCCGACCCTTCTTTCTGTGTTATCAATGGGAAGCGTCCCATTTATCCCCGGAGACATCATAAAGGTGCTTCTTGCCGCTGTTTCAGCTTACCTGATATTGCCAAAAACCCGATAATGTAATAATATTATAGAGATATAAACCCGACGTTTCGTTCTTCAAAGAACCGGAAAAAGGAGCTTATCATGAAAAATTTCCTTATCATTGTAATTGCATCTCTGGCCATGGTTCTGTGCCTTAGAGATACTGCCGGGGCGGTCGGCATCGGCGCTTACGGAGGATTCTCGTACAATGAAGGCAAGTTCCAGGAATATGAAGGATTGGATGATGTCGGCTCAGCCTACAGGGCAAATTTCTACTGGGCCGGGGCCGGACTCGTGGTTGACACCGCGGTGGCCAAAAACAAGATTTTCAATTACCGGATGAACCTCGGCATAGGAAAGCTCTGGCAGGAACCCATATCCGGCAGTTATAACATCGATATCGAGGGGATCAGGGCAGAGCTCATCAGCAGCTTCGGTTTCGGGATCGTGAAGATATCATTCATGAGAATGTGGCTCGGCCCGCAGCTCGGCCTTCGCGTTTCATACATTGAAGCCGACGATTTCAATACGAACTTCACATCGGTCTTCATCTCTCCGGGGGCTGTGCTTGGCTTCAACTTCAACATCGGCAGCCTGTTCACCATCGCTCTTGACGGCGGATTCAGGTACAACGCAGGCCTTAACTTCGTTACCTCCCAGGACAGCAGCCTTCTCGATTACAACTCGGAATACACCCACGGGCCCGAGGGTTTCGTGAACGTCTCGGTCCTGTTCAGGTTCGGCGACAACTATGACGGCGCAAGAAAAAAATCCGAATCGGAAAGAGAGCAGAAAGAAACAACCAGTGAACCCGAGAAGGAGAAAGCCGAAAGCGATAAATCCGCGAAAGCCAGGGACAAGAACAAGGTTTCAAGCGACGAAGACTACTGGTTCGGGGATTGAATATCGTCCCACCGACCGCCGAATGCCTCGCGGCACCTCTGGAACGAACGATTGAGGCCCTGGACAAGGTGGGCCCTGAGTTCTGAAATATCATGAATCAGCCAGTCGACAAGGCCCGTTGCCAGCGCGTCATTCGAGGCGCGGGCCTTGAGAAGATAGCTTTCCATGAAATCGCTGCGCACCTTTTCGGCTTCCTCTGTCTTCCCTGCTTCGTGCAGACGCTCGTATTTCTTTCCGAACAGCAGCTCGAACGCGGCATCTGCCCCGATTACGGCCATGAGAGCCCTGTCGAGCGCCAGATAGACGATCCCCGGCCTTAAAAATTTATTGAAGGCATGGATGAGCCGCCCGCCGTAATTCTGGTTCAGCACGACCGACACGACCGGGATTTCGCCGAGTATGTTGGCGTCCAGGGACTCCGCGCCTATCGCCTGTATCCGGTACCTTTCCTGCTGGGACCCGGGAACGAATCCCGATGAATTCGAAAGCATGACAAGCGGTATTCGGTTACGGTTGAGAAATTCGATGAATACCCTGAATTTTTCGGTACCGAAAGCGTCGGCGCCTCCCCCCTTGACCATCGGCTGATCCGCGATCACCCCGACCGTGCGTCCATGGAGGCGGGCGAGTCCGGTGACAAGGTGCGGTCCGCTCACCGGGTCGTTCATGTCCCGGTAAAATTCGACGAAAGTGTTTTCATCAAAAACCCTGTTGACGATCGATTCGATTATATCATATGGCTCGGCGGGATTATCGGGCACCGTCGGCACCCCTCCGGGCCGATCGGACACCGGAACCTCCCCGACCGGATCGATCAGATCGATCAGCGAGAGTGAAAGATCGAACGCTTCCTCGAAAGAGCGCACGATGAAAGATGAATTCTGCCGCGCGAAATTGATATCGATATTGGACTCTTCAGAGTTCGCGATATAGATGATCGCGTCCGAATTGCCCGTGATCTCGGTCAGCTTAAGGCCGTCCACATGCGTGATGATGTGTATCCTCACGACGGACCGGCACTGCATGGTCTGGACAAAATCAAGCCGCGACCTCATCCTTATGTTCTCGTGATAATCGGGATGCTGGTGCCATTTTTTTCCGAACACGAAAATCTGCGGGCTCCCGGTCCTCTCGGCCATTTTCAGCAGTTCGCGCGCCCTGATGATGGACGAAATCGACCGGAGCCCATAGTTGGTGCGCGGGCCCATGACGAGCACCCGCCTCCCTCCGAGCTTTGCGAACCCTCCGACAAGGGCTTCCGATGCGTAGTAGTCGTTCTTGAACGCCCAGAAATCCCCGCCGTCGACGTTTCTTTTCACGACCGATTCGCTGAAAACGACCATTCCGTTCCGCGGACCCCGTTCGGGCGCCGAGCCATTGTCAATTCTCAGGACCGACGGAAGCCTTTTTTCGCGGCAGAACAGGCTCTGCAGGCGGCGTATGATCGAGACCATATGCAGCTTGTCCGATGCGATGATGTCGACGATCCCAGTCCATACCCCGAGAATTTTGGCTCCGCCTATATCGTAATTGCTGATGTTTTCCCCGATTACCGTGCGAATGACGTTTGACCCGGTGAGCACCCGGTACGACTGGTCTGAATCGAGCAGGACCTGCACCGTGGCCTGGCTCGAACCGTAGACGTCGAGCCCGGCCGACGACCCGATCCCCGCCGCGACGAGAAAGAACCGCCTGTTTTTCCTGTCTATCGATTCAAATGAAAGGTTGAATTTCGAATGCAGCTCCTGGAAAAGCTCCCTCACCTGAGGGTCCTCGACGTTCCTTATGTACCTGCTGAATTTCTGCGCGTCGGCCCGCTGCACGACCAGAGAATTCATCATGAAGCCCTCGGCGCCCCTGTTCAGGGAAACGATGCCCTCGCCGATATTCGCACCCGCGCTGTCGTTCCAGACATAGAGCGGCCAGTCCTTGAGATACGAGAGATACACGGCCGCGATGTACTTGAGCCCTTCCCTGCTGCCGGTCGATCCGCCGCTTACCCTGGAATCCTTCATGTAAAAGCATGCTTCGATGCCGTGGATTTTACCCTGGAAGATCTTCGCTCCAACAGGCCTCATGCCGGTCATGGGATTGATCCTGGACGACATGTCGGCCCCATCGATGGATTCGATCGTGATTTCCCTGATCGAGCCCTCGTCGAAGCACTCGCCGGCCCACAGCTCGATGGGCCATTTCCCGATATTGAAAAGCCGCTGATCCCGGAGGCTCGTTTTTTCAAGGTTGTAATACGGGCTGCTGCGGTCGGATTCATGCAGCATATCCATGACGATACGATTGTCGGTTTTCCAGAAGGAATACGTCCTGCCCGCCAGAGACCTCCCGGGATCGTGAAAATGAAAATATCCCCTGGCCACAAGCCCGTTCTCGAAACAGGGCATGGCCGACAGGGACGCCTCGCGCAGGCAGCTATATGAGATGACGCTTTCCCGGTCCGGGGCGGCAAAATCGTCCCTGACGCAGAGAGTCACGTCGATCCAGTTGTCGATCCCGGCCTGCATCGTCCCGTATGCGCATAACAGGCCGCAGGCCCTCGATATGATGTCCGCAATCGCGCCTGGATTCCCCGGAACGGCGCAGAACCCGAGGATGCAGTACGAGACCGAATCCTCCCGGTCAACAATGAAAGGGAAAATGTCCCCATGGGGAGAATAAAGCCGTTTCAGCGGTTTTTTTCCGGCAAGGGCCTCCAGGCGCAGCGAAAGAACCCCGGCGAATTCGTCATCGCATGATTCCGGTAGGAGCGTTTCCTCAGGCGAGTCGAGGGACTCCCTGCAAAGCCGCAGCTTGTTTTCGTCCAGGGTGATCGCGAGCGCCTTGTACCGCACGGCGATGGAATCTCCTGCGTCGGCGGGCGTTTCGATCGCCGATTCCTTCCTGTCCTCGATGATCTTTCTTATGATCTTCAGAAGGGAGTCGTCCTTTTCGGACTCCTCGGTCTCGAGCAGCATGTTCAGGCTCGCCAGAAAATCCCTGCCGGGATCGTCGGCCATTGAAACGGCATGCACGAGATCCTTGACGACATCGGTCTGATCGAGGCAGAACTGGTAGGATCTTTTAAAGAGAACGAAGGAATACTGGACGAACATCTTTCTGACATCGGCCCTTCCCTCCCATCCGGCAAGTCCATAGGCTTCGAACAGCGAAGCAATGATGGAACGGAATCCCTCTGAAAAACCCTCTTCATGTTCGTCTTCTTTGTGTATATACAGGCTCAGCTCCTGGGGAAAAGAAAGGCCTTCACCGGCCAGAACCGGGGAGAAGAGCCGTTTGATCCTCGCGTAATGGCGCAGGATCATGTTTATCGACTCCACCGTGCGCGCTTGAACCGACGAAAAGTCGATTCTTTCGGATATTCTTCTGAAAGTTCCAACCAGCCTGTCGATTATGACGGGACTGGAAATCATTCCTCTTTCAGCGGCGTAGAGCAGCTCGATCAGATGGTCAAGGTAATAAAGAGGCGACGATTGAACGCGTGCTTCAAACTCCTCTCTGAGAATAAGGTCAAAAGCAGACCGGTCCGACGCGCCGTACTGGTTCCCTGCGGCTGCCGACGCCGCATCGACGCCTGTGGTCCTGATGGTTTCGTCGGCCTTGATTTTGAACAGGAGCTCGTTCTCCCTGACGCTTTTTCCGATGATCCTTCCGTCGGCTGTCCTGGTTATCAGCAGCTTCGACAGGTCGCCGTCCCCGATAAGCTCCGTGATTTTACCCGTACAGGGCGACGATAGCGTCGTCTCCATTTTCATGGACGACAGCACCACGAGCGGCTCGCCGGCTGAGACCGCGGCCCCCGCGGCAAGACCCTCCCTGCAGAAATTGATGAAGGTTCCCTGGAAGGGCGAGCGCACCAGAACCGTGCTGCGGTCGGCCGCATCCCTGTCGGACCTGACCGAAACGCGGAAATACTGTATCTTGTTGTCGTCTCCCCTCATGCGGAGATCGAGATATTCGGCGTAGCGGTTGATCCTGACACGGTATGAACCGTTCCCGTAATTAATGAGAAAATCGTCGCCCCTCGCGTTGACCGAAATCACGATAAGCCGGCCGTTGAACGCCCCGTTCACGTAGGCCAGATATGTGTCGATACCGATCTGGACGAACTCGACCTGGTCGGATTTCCCGCCGTATTCAAGGACGAAACGCGAAGGGACCTCTGTCACGACCGGAGAATCGATGATGTTCTCGATGTTCGCGACGATCAGGAATTCGCGCA
>JAKLIV010000078.1 GCA_022709405.1 Spirochaetota bacterium | reverse complement strand
AATTGGGAAGCAGATTGCTTTTCTTCGTGTCGACCTGTACCCTGTCGCAGGTACATGTCCGTGTTTTGAATCGATTGATACTCGTTCAGGAACAGGGGAATGGAGATTGCAATAAATGATAATATCATGTCATGAGTCATTAATATAGTGCACCATGACTCTAAAAAAGTAAAGAACAATTTAATTTGCCGATTATTTGTTGTTACCGACAGGAACCATAAGAGGATAGAATCGCTACTCGAGGCGATCAGGAGCAGGAAAAAATTATTCTGATACACAGGGCCTTCAGTGAGTTTGGGAAGGCCCTGTTTTTGCAAACGTCCGGCAGCTTTATGACCGCCGGACATTTGTCTGGCGCTATATCATTTCTGGCTGATGTTCATTAGAACATCAGCGGAAAATTCCCTGTTATTCAATATCGAAATCAACACCGGTGATATCGGAACTGCCAAGTGTAAATATTTCCGGGCAATCATAATAATATATGATGTCCCAAGATTCATCATATACCGTAATACCGATATCAAAATACGATCCCGATTCAAGCTCGATTGAATACTGCTGGGAGTTTCCCCCAGTCCATGAACCTGTCATTATTTCTGCAAAACGTCCGACGTCTCCTTCGAAATATATATCGAAGTGACCGTTCGTCAGAATTACTCCTGTCGGAAGGGTCATGGTTCCCGAAACGGTATAGGTTATCCGATCAACAACAGTGAAATTTACGGTTGTGTCGTCCGTTATTGTCAATCCCTGCGTATTTGTCCGGTATACATAGAGTATTGTTTCAGATTCATCGGTGATCTCGATCTCAACCTCATCATATGTGCCGGCCTCAAGCTCTATAGAATATAATGCGGCATGTCCTGAAATCCATGTGCCGTCATCGTATCCAAATCCTGTTCCGTCAATTTCGATGGAAAACTCGCCATTCGTCAGCATATCCTCGTCGGGAAGTGTTATGGTTCCTGAAACGGTGAATAGTTCAACTTCTGAGAGATTGAAATCATAACCCGTAACATCAGCGCTCACTTCCAGGCCTTCTGCAGCGTTGGTATATCGATAACGCACTGTTTCGTTTTCATCTGAGACCTCAATCAGAATGTTGTCATATGTGCCGGCTTCGACCTCGACTGAATAAGCCAGCGTGTCGCCTGACGACCATGAATCCGAGTATTCTCCACGTGATGTCCCGGCAAAAGTTGCGTCGCAGTATCCATCCGTTATTTCTTCCCCGGCAGGCAGACTGATATTGCCTGAAACCGTATAAGTTTCTGTTTCTCCCAGGGTAAAATCATAATTGTCGACATCGTCACCTGCAACAACCAGCCCGCCGGTTGACGTATGGTACGTATACAGCAACTCGCTCATGTCATTATACGCATAAATGTCTATATCATTGTAGGTTCCGGATAGTATATCGAATGAATAATCCAGGGATTCTCCGGAATCCCAGGGCTCATCATAATACTCCTCACCATTAATGTATATCTCGATAACTCCATCTGACAGGGTGTCGGGGTCCGGGAGGTTCACGGTTCCTGAAACCGTGTGGGTAACGGTTTCTGTAAGGTTGAAATTGAAATCGTCGATATCGGCATTTGCAACGACAAGCCCGGCAGATATCGTGTTGTAGCGGTACAGCAGGTTCCCGTCGGAATTGTTGACATTGATTTCAATATCATTATACGTTCCGGGTATGATTTCGAATGAATAGTCCTGGGTGTGACCTGAGCTCCAGGTGCCGTTGACATACGAATCTCCATTGACATTGATTTCATAGCCGCCAGTGGTCAACGATTTGCCGCCGGGCAGACTTAAAGTCCCTGATACGGTAAACTCCTCAGTGTCCTTTTCCCCTTCATTTGATGAACTGTCAGAGTCGCAGCCAATAAAATTAATGATCGCCGTTAACAACAAGACCGTTATCCATAAGCCGGTAGCCTTCCTCATTCACTGCCTCCAGTAGAGTAAAAAAAGTTGTTTGATAAAAAGATGAATATTTTGATGTGTTTTAATAAAAACTCTTTTACAGAGAGTTCATATGTGCGTTATTTTTGCAAGAATAAATTGGTTTTTGTACATAATTTAAAGCCAGTATATTCCAGCGTTAAGCTGCAAGGACATGTGGATTGGCGAGATAGGGGATGAGGTAACGGTTTTTAATAAATCAAGGATTAGTAAACTGATATTCGTTGTAATAAGATGAAAGGCCTCCCGTGTCACTAACGGGAGGCCCATGTCGGTTATTCCTCCAGTACTTGAATCGAATAACCGCCGACGAAGCTGTCCCATGAAGTGATTTCAAAATAGTAATCGCCGGTTTCGCCGCATGAGAACGAAATCGGGTAACCGATCCATCCAAAATCGATTGCCTCGTCGAAATCGCCGCCGCCGTACAGTGAGATGAATATGATGTCGCCGCTGCCGTCCGCGGTGATCGTGTAATCCGACCCTGCGGCGCCATGGAAATACATCCAGTCCGTATCGGACGTCGAGTGTATCGTGCGGGACTGCGCCGGGGCGTCTACCGTGATCTGCACGGCGTCCCCGTGATCGTCATCGGGCTCATAGGCATCGGCATCGGGATAATCGATTTCTTCGACCGTGAAGTCGATTCCAACGATGTCATCATTGCCGACCGTCAGGCCCGCGGATTCGGTGCCGTACCGGTATATGAGGCTGTCATCGGCATCGTATACATATACGTTGACGTAATCGTAATCGCCTGATTCGAGATTTGTCGAGTACGGTTGGGCGTTCCCTGCTGTCCAGTCGCCGTAGCTTGTTTCGTCATACTCTCCGTAGAAGCTTATCTTGTAGCTGCCGCCGTCAAGGGTGTCTCCCTCCGGCAGGCGGATGGTCCCGGACACGGAATGGTAGACTAACTTCTCAACGGAAAAATTCAATCCGGTAATTTCGGTTTTACCCACAATTAAATCCGCCGAAACGGTACTGTACCGGTAAACCTGGTCATACGAACTGTCATAGATATATATATCGATGTTATCATATTGTTGCGGTTCAAGCTCTATCGAATAGGATTGGCTGCCGCCGGAAATCCAGGTCCCATCAATATCGCCGTTGGACGATTCGCCAAAAAACATCGTGTAGGATCCGCCGTTCAGGGTATCCCCTTCCGGAAGAAATATCGAGCCGGAAACTACGGTCAGACCGGGTTTATCGTCATCATCTTCCCCGGAATCGCAGGCAGTGAAACTCATGATCGGGATGAGCAGTATGAACAGAACAATCAATGAATGTTTTTTAAGCCTCTTCATCACGAACCTCCATAATACATGGAGCGTCGTGGGAGGGCGGGGTGTGACAAAAAAAATACTGAATTGATCAATTTGAATGCACCCGTGAAAATATTGCGAAGCGGTATGTTGCGGCATGGGTTTTCATAAACACAGTATAGGGGGAGCAGTACGGCCGCGCGGTTATTTTCGGGCATGTGTGCAAAAACCGCTGTACCGCATCATTATGTGCCGGGCGTTTCCCACACGGACTGAGGATAACATGTATCCTTACTTCACGAGCCCGCCCGCCATATTGTCGACCTCGCGCGCGTCGTTGAAAAGGCTCTCGGTCGAATCGACCGTGCTCTGCGTGAACTGGTTTATGTTGGAGATGGACTTGGTTATTTCGCCCAGGCCCAGTTTCTGCTCCTCGATCGCCGCCTTCACGATGTCGGATTTTGCCTTGAGCACGTCGACCTGGCGGTTGACCTCGCCGTTTATATCGTGCTGTATCCTCACCTGGGCCGAGACCTCGTCGGTCTCCTTTTTTATGGTATTCACCAGTCCCGTGATGGTGGATATGGTCGAGGCCGTGTCGTCGACCTTGTTCATCCCGGCGCTTATCTCCTCGATGTTTTTCTTGACCAGCGAATTGATGTCCTTGATGCTGTTGGCCGTCATGTCTGCCAGCTTGGATATCTCTTCTGCGACGACCGCGAATCCCCTGCCTGCATCGCCGGCCCGCGCCGCCTCGATCGAGGCGTTCAGGGAAAGAAGGTTTATCTTGTCCGATATGTCGTTGATGATCTCGGTGATGCCGGTCATCTGGCGGGAGCTCTCGGAAACGATCCTGAGGCTCTGGATCATGGCATTCAGGGTTATCCCGCCGTCGGTCGCCTTTTGCTCGATGCTCTGGGAGAAACCAGCGACGGATTCGACCTTTTCGGTGACGCGGGCCATGACATCCGAAAGCTTCTTCATGGACTGGATGAGCGATCCAAGCGCGTCGTACTGGTTCTCCACGGTGCCTGTCACCGACTCCGCGCCGCCCGATATCTCCTCGATGGTGGCCATGATCTCCTCCATGGACGAGGCCTGCTCCCGGGTGTTTTGCGTGAGGTTCTGGGCGTTCTCGGAAAGCTTGACCGTGAGCCCGACGAGCTGCTTGTTCAAATCCGCCCTTTTCCGCTCGAACTGCCTGAGGGAATCCGCAAGTACATTGACGTGCTGGCTGATTGAGCCGATCTCGCTGCGGTCGAGCATCGGAAGATTGTCGCGGTCAAGGTTGCCGTTCGCGAGCTCCTTGATTGTTACGATCGTCATTTTCATACCGCGGCGTATCCCCTGAGTGGATTCGTAGAGGATGACACCGAGCGTGATGAACGTCAGGTTTAGAATCATGATGATGTGCGTAGTGAACTGGTCGAATCTAGTCAACCCCTGGTTGAGCAGGTAGAGCATGTATCCCATGAAGATGAGGGGGATGACCAGCACGGCCAGAACGGTCGCGACGAGCCTGAACGTGATCCCGATCTGGTTGTAGGAGTCCCTCGGGATGGATATGGCCGCGATTTTCGGTTCACGCATGATCTCCGAGAGCTTGTTCTCGGTGGTGAAGTATGAAATGACCGAGTTGACCGTCGCGCTTGTCAAGATCAGCAGTATGAAGGTGAAGCTCTGCTGCGGGGTCAGGGACACAATGAGAAACATGCTCAACCACACCACGAAAAGCCCGGAGATCCACCGTGCGCATATGATGATGAGCTCGATCCTCGGATAGCTCAGCAGCCTGTTCTTGAGGCCGACCATGTCGCCGGATCCGGCGTTTATTTTCGCAAATAGCCGCGAGAGGATCACGGAGCGTATAATCGTTCCCAGGATCATGTTGAACGTCGAAATGATGAGCGAGGATATGTTCATCACATGCTTTTCAGCTTCCGTGTGGCTCCTGGTGATGACCCCGAAGTAAAACACAAGCGGGACGACCACGATATTGGTGTACAGCTCAAGTCTCAGCGTGAGCCTCAATATGAACCTTGAAGAACTTGTCATGGGACCCTCCAGATTCAGGAAGTCTTTTTGACGACCATCACTGTCAGGTCGTCCCTGATCCGGCTTTCATCGCCGATAAATTCGAAGAAACTTTTTGCTATATGATCGAGGATCGCTGTGGCATCATTGCATTGCGATTCCGCGAAACATTCTCTCAGTTTAGTTTCATCAAAAACAGCTCCGGACGCGTCGGTCATTTCGGTCAGACAGTCCGAATAGACAAGGAGGCAGTCGTTCTTCTTCATCGTGAATGAAACCGAATTGAAGGGCTTGTTCATGAGCTTTACTCCGAGGAAGGGACCGGTGATGCTGTTGCCGTTGCGGTCGGTGATTTTATGCACCATGCCGCTTCTTGCAGAGCGTAAGAGCAGGTCGGGGTGGCCGCTGTTGACGTATTCGACTTTTTTTTCGTCGAGTCTGAGGAGGATTCCGGTCACGTAGTAGTTCACGTTGTTGATCTCGCTGATCAGTTCCCTGTTCGCCAGCTCCATTATGGCCGATATTTTCCTGTCGGGATTCTGGTTGTATACCCGGCTGATGATCGATTTGGCCAGCAGGGTGATGAGGCCCGACGAGATGCCGTGCCCGGACACGTCGAAGAGACCCACGCCGTTGAGCCTGTTCCTGGTGTAATAAAAATCATAGAAATCCCCGGAAACGCATGTCAGCGGGCGGCTCATGAATGCTATATCGTAGCCGTCGGATTCGGGGGGCTCTGCCATGAAGAAGGCCGCCTGGACGTTGCCCGCCATTCTCATGTCCATCTCGTGTCTTTTCTCGGATTTCTCAAGCTCCCGGTTCGCGGCGGTAAGCTGTTCGTTGATGGCGGTCGTTTTTACCATGGCTTCCTCGATCTGACTTTTCGCGTTGAGGAGCTCCTCGGTGCGGTCGAGCACCTTCTTCTCGAGGTTGACGTTAAGGTCCTCGACCGTGTCCATGGCGTTGATGAACTGGTTGACGAGGATAAGCGACGTGCCGGTGAAAAGCACCGCCGCCGTATAGTGAAAGATCATGTCCTGGAAGGGCAGCCCGAGATAGCTCAGGTCGATCCCGGTGAATTTCGAGAAGTGGACCAGTCCGTCATGGATGGCGCCTGCTATCACGGTTATGCCGAAGAAGCTGAAGAGCTTCGAATACGGGCTTTTCTTGTACAGGGCCGAGACATGGCACGAGATATTGTACAGCCCGATGGGGGTCGTGAACACGGTCAGCAGCAGGCCGAGGAAATGGAGATTTGACGGGTTGGTGAACACCACATCGATGAACAGCACAATCGAAAAGTAAATCCACAGCACAGCCTCGGTCCTTTTTCTCCTGAGGCCGTAGATCCTGTGCAGGAATATCGGGTGCGCCACGTTGAGCCCGACCCAGGCCAGGCCCAGCAGCTTTAACCGCATGAACATTGATCCGTAGATATTCCAGTAGGTGCACAGGTCGAATACGATGAAGAAGCCGAAAAAGAGCTGCAGGCAGTAGTACAGGTATTCCTCGTTTTTTCTCCTGATGAAGAAAATCAGGAATATGAAGAAAAACGGGGTGCCCATGGCGATGATGATGTAGCCGGTATCCAGCCTGAGGAAAGTCTGGGTGATCGAGTCGCTTTCCCACTCGTCGATGCCGGTGATCGCGAGTTTGCCGAACACGTCGCAATTGCCGAAATATGAAATCCTCACCGCGATGACGTTGTCTTCGCCGGGCCGGATGATACTTGCCGGGATGAAATAATGCCGTGGATGGTTCCACATCGAAAAGGCGTCGGGAGGAAACTTGCCTTTCCTGCCGACGAGGCATCCGTTGAAGTATGTTTCGTCGGCGCAGGCGATGCGGCCCAGTATGAGGCCGAGTTTGCGGTTTCCGCTTTCCGCATCGATGCGCACCGTTTTTCTGATCCAGAGAATCCCCGAGTCGCTCTTTTTCATCTTTAGAGCGTATTGTATGATGGTGCCGGGCAGGCCTATGGAGTCCCAGGATGAATCGTCATAATCGGGTTTCGAGAACTCCGGGCCGTCTTCAAGATTGATTTTCCACTTGCCCTGAAGCGATATTTTATCGGGAGCTGCGTTGGCCGCGACATTAAAAATGAAGACGAGCGATACGATCATTACGGATGCTGAAAGCGTTAAGCGGCTTCGAAAGAACATCGAAACTCCCCACTGAATAAATTAACGCTTGTTTATAATAAGGATGACAAAAATGCAATGAAAAAATGTTATCATGATATTGGAGAATGAAATTTTCAGGGAATGCATTGTACAGGTGACATGGTGACGGGCAGTCATAAATATCTTGACAGCAATTTTTTTAGTTGATAATCGCTGATTTGGTATATAAAAAAGCATTTCCTCGTTTCTTTTAATTATTGAAATGATTTTTATCGGCAGTTTGGCCGCCGTATGGCATTGTCAATCGGCATACTGCATTATCGTATTGAAAGAGACCGGAGAGTTCGGCAATTGATATAACGGTTTATGGATCGAAACTCAGAAACAATTCGGGCAGCTTGCAATCATGGATTCAGGCGGTGCCATTCATGATAATTATCAAAACCGGCATTCGCGGCATCGGGCTCCTGACCGTGCTGTCCATCTGTGCGGCGCTGGCCATCTCGTGCGCCGGTTCCTCCTCGATCTCGGTCTCCCTTGACGGGCAGTGGAAAATAATCCTCGGCGACGATCCATCCTGCAGGCGGCCCGGTTATGACGATTCGGCCCGGGACACGGTCGAGCTTCCGGGCACGTTCATGCCGTATGTAGCCGCGAAAAAGCCGGGCCTCGCCGGGACGCTGTGGCTCAGAAAGTCGGTAGTGATCCCGGAATATCTGCACGACAGGGACCTGGGGCTTTGCCTCGGCCGCATCGCGAATGCGGACGAAACATATTTCAACGGCGAAAAGATCGGGGCCACCGGCGAGTTTCCCCCGGACGGGCACTCGATGTGGAACCATCCCCGCTATTACATGATACCGCATTCGATCGTCAGGGAAGGGCCCAACGTGATATCGGTGCGCGTATCGTACAATACCTACGGCGAGGTGCTGGGAAGACTTTCCATCACCGACCTGAAAACCTGGGGCAAGAGCAGGGACCTGAGCTATTTCTATCTCATAGTCTTCAGCTATATCATCATCGCCATGGGAATCCCGCTCTTTGTCATTTCCCTGCTGCATTTCATCAGGCAGCGCGGGGAATCGCAGGAATATCTCTATTACTGCCTTCAGCTGCTCTGCGGCCTTTTTGTCATCCTGGACCACAGCACGTCCTGGAACATGTACGGAAGCATGATGACCCGATTCAGGGTCCTGGGATTCGCGTGGGCCGCGCTCAACGTCACGCATCCGATATTCCTGCACCGGATTTACGGCCTGAAAAGGAAGAAGATCGAGGCGCTGCTGTGGACATATCTCGCGGTGGTCGTCTTCACCGGGATGCTGTTCACCGATATGGAAACGCTCAGGCCGCTCGGGCTGCTGCTGATCGTGGTGACCACGTCCCTGGGATTCTACAACGCGTCCTGCCACATCTACGCGCTGTACGCCGGCAAGCCGCTGGCGCGGCTGTTCAGCTTTTTCGGACTGATGGTGATCCTGGGCGCGATCCACGACGGGTTTGTCTACTTTTTCAAGTTCGCGTTCATACCGGCCCCGCCGTTCTTCCAGCATATGATTTTCTACTTCACCGCAATCACCCTGTATCTGGGTACGGCGCTCATCATGGTGACCCGGTATGTGAGCATCAGGGACGACATGGACAACGTGAACACGAGGCTTGCGGGCTATCTTGACGAGTATTCCCGGTTGAACGAGGAGTACCGGGAATCCAAGATGTCGCGGCGGCGGAATTATCCGGTGAACATCGAAAAGGCCGGCGAGAAGATCGAGAAGGTGGTCGATTACATAAAAGGCAACTACAGGGAGGACCTTTCGCGCGAGGGCCTTGCGGCGCTGGTCGACATCCACCCCGACAACCTCGGCAGGATGTTCAAGATCGTCACCGGCAAGAAGATGGGCGACTACATCAACGAGCTCCGCATCAGGGACTCCGCGGAGCAGATCGCCGGAAGCGAGGAGAACATCATCCACATAGCGTTTTCGGTCGGATTCGACAGCCTGCGCACGTTCAACCGGGTCTTTTTGAAGGTAATGCATATGACCCCGGACGCTTACCGGAAGAGACACCGGCAGTCAAAGAAAGCTGAATAGGCGCATCGACGGAGCGGTGACGGAGCGGTTAAGGCTGTGAAGCGAAGATGAGCTGGTGCGGGGCATCCCCGGCAGGGGCGGGGACAGGAGCTGGCAGAGTGGACATGATGCAGGCCGGCCTGCATTCGTCTTCCCAATTATTCCTTGACACTTTCCCGGAAATATCCATTAACTAAACGGGTTTCGGACGGCATATAATGATTTAACGCGGGATTCGCATCCCCGTGATGCAGGAAGTCCTGAAAATCAACCGAAGAATATTTCCCGGACCCCGATAAACCGAAGAAACAGGAGGATCGTGATGAGAAAACTGGCTTTTATACTGCTGATACTGTGCGCCCCGGTCATGGCGCGGGAGGCGGTGTATGAATTGCCGAACATGAAGCGGGCCGAGCTGTATGCCAGGGTCGTTGACGTATTCAACACCGAGCCTGATCTCAAGATCACTCATAACGACAAGGCCGGGTTCGCCGTCGATGCTATCGGCGGATGGTTCATGAAGGACGGCCTGGCGAAGTATCCCATGATGTTTTCGATCACGGTCAAGGTCAGCGATAATAAAATCAGGATCATCTATGACGATGTCAGGATAATGCCGGTGTCAGGTCCTTCTGATATCACCTCGCGGTACCCCAAAAGCGATATCGATGACCGGCTGGCCGAATATGACCGGAAGATTCTCGATGCGGTCAGGCAATCCTCCGGCGCTAAAAAATAGGTGACCCTCATGAAGATCAAGAACCATTTCCTGGTCCCTGATGACGGCGACAACGTGCAGATCAGAAAAAGCCCCAACCTGTCGACGCCGTTCACGCCGCTCCTGCTCGTAATCCATTACACCGCCAACAACAGCCTGGATGAAACGGTGAGCTGGTTCATGAATCCTGACGCGCAGGCCTCTTCGCACCTGGTGATCGGCCGCGACGGGCGCATCGTGCAGATGGTGGCGTTCAACAAGAAGGCGTGGCACGCCGGTGCGAGCTCCTGGGGCAACCTTGAGGGCATCAACCGGTATTCGATAGGCATCGAGCTCGTCAACGCCGGAAAACTGCGGCGGCGTTCAGACGACAAATGGGTCAACTGGGCCGGCAGGGTCGTTCCGGATGAGGAGGTGACCGAGGCGGTTCACCGGGCGGAGTCGACCCCTGCGGGATGGCACGAATACACGGACGCGCAGATCGAATCCGCAGAAAGGGTGTCAATACTGCTTAACTCGGCGTATCATTTCACCGACGTGCTCGGCCACGAGGACATAAGCCCGGGCCGCAAGGTCGATCCCGGCCCGCTGTTTCCGCTGAACAGCTTCCGCTCGCGCGTGCTGGGCAGGGCGTGATAACGAAAATGCCGATAAACGGTCAACCGTACGGCTTTGCCGTAATTTGTTCTGAAAATTAATGCGCCCTGCACGGGCAGGCTGCCTGTTCCGGCAATCGCGCGTTAAGCGGTGCAAGTTCCTGAAAAATGCGATGCAGCCCGATCGGGCTGCATGTTTTTTATCGGGTACAATCAAAAATGGCTTGCGCGCCGCGGAATTCCGTTCAAGAATACATCATTGCGTATGACCCGGGACGGTCCATGTTGCGCGCTGACATCTGGTCCATGGACTGCGTTCGGGCGACGGATGTTTTTCCCAGTCATAATCGAGGAGATCCTATGAAAAAAATGGCGCTATTATTTTTTCCGGCATTGATATCCGCGTTCTTGATGACCGCCTGCGATGATGGAGGAGGCGGCGGCGGCAAAGGTTCGCATGCGTGGACAGAGGCGAACAGCACGCCCTTTCTCTATACGCGATTCGACGCGGAATATTCCTACGAAACCGGCAGGGTGTACTTCCTGGGCGGCCGTTGCGAGGATTATCCTACTGAGACAACGGTGGGCTACATCTGGGAATATGATCCGGCGACCGGCGATTACAATTCCCTGCCTCCTGTAATGACCACCCCGGTTTCGAACTACACCATCGCCCGCCTCACTGACGGTAACGGCAGGGAGGTGTTCGTCATATTCGGGGGGCGGAACAACAGCGGCGACCAGGTACCAACCGTGCAGTGCTTTTACCCGGACACCCTGACGGTCACAAGTTTGCCTGTCGGTGATAATTATACGGGAATGGGATCGCCGGGCGTTGCAGTGGTGGACAACAAGGCCTATGTGTTCGGCGGCGTTGAGTCTGTTGGCCACACCGCGAGTGCAAATACCTATATCTTCGACATCACCGCATCGTCCGGGAGCCGCTGGACGGCCGGCCCGGCCCTGAACCTGGCGCGCGGCTATATCGCGGCCGCGGCGGTGGACGGGATCGTCTATGCCATGGGCGGCGATATCTATGACGGGTCGTCTCTTGTCGCGCAGACCATGGTCGAGAAGCTTGACCCCACGGACGCCTCGCCGGCCTGGAACGACGTGGACGCGGCCGACCTGCCTTTCGCGTGCGATGAAACCCAGGCGTTCGGCTTCGATTCAGACGCTGATTACCGGTACGCCGGCTCGATCATCGTGGCGGGGTGCGGCCGGTGGTCCTCTGAGTACGAGTATTCGCTGCGGTACGATGCCGGTTCAAATACCTGGTACGAGTCTTTCCCGGACCTGAACCAGGCGCGGCGCAACCACGCCGGGGCCTTCATCCCCGAAGGGGAAGGCGCAGGCAGGCCGGGCATCTGGGTATGGGGCGGGCGGCAGGGCTCGGATTATAACCTCCTGGGTACACCCGAATACTATTGACCGCAAGGCCGGGCGGCGGTCACGCGGCCCGGCCCGATTATATTGACCATGCATGTCCCGATACGTCACCCGGGTTTTTTCTCCTGAGGGGTTGAGTGCCGGATGCATAATTTGGAAGGTGCAATCATCATGAAACAGAAATATGCGTTCAGAAGCCTGCCCATCGTTTCAGATACGTCGGGGAAAACCCGGAACATCTCGTACGATCTCGGGAAAGCATGCGCCCACTCCATGGAGTTAAGTCTGCGCGACATCATGCTCTGCCGCTCCTGGATCCAGAGCATCATCATATCTCTCATGGCGGTCATCCTGGCGTTCGTGCTGATCTACGGCGCGCTCGTCATCGGATTCAAGGCCGACATGGGGGCCGGCACCGTCGCCTTCAGGGTGTTCACTGTTTGCATGGCGCTTTCATTCATCGTTCTGTCGCTCGCCATGGGAATCCCCTCCGCGGTCAGGAGGCATAAACTTGACCTGGTGATCAGGGAGCGCGGGCAGGAAAACTGGAAGATCGTTGACGAGAAAGACTGGGAGCACTTCTGCCGCATTATCACGCTGGCTGAAGAAAGGCGGAAAAAAATGCTGAAAGAAGCGATCAACAAACCGGACGGGAAATAACTTCGGGAGGCGGCCCATGTGCGATACCATGGTTTCAACGCCGAGGTCATCGACCGACGGCGTGATGCTGGTCGCGAAAAACTCCGACCGCGAGCCGAACGAGGCGCAGAACATCACCTTCGTTCCGGCCTCGGACCATCCGGCAGGGTCCAGAGTGAAATGCACCTACATTGAGATACCGCAGGTGAAGCACACTTATGCCGCCCTTCTGTCGAGGCCGTTCTGGATGTTCGGCGCCGAGATGGGGGTGAACGAGCGCGGCGTCGCCATTGGCAACGAGGCAGTCTTCACCAGGGAAAAGTATCACAAGAACAACGACGCGCTTCTGGGCATGGATATCCTGCGACTCGCCCTGGAACGGTCCAGGAACGCCATTGAAGCGGTCGAAGTCGTGACCGGGCTGCTGGCCGCACACGGTCAGGGCGGCGTTCACACCATGGGCGGCACGAAGTATTACCACAATTCGTTCATCATTGCCGACCCGTCCGAGGCCTATGTGCTCGAGACTGCCGGGACCCACTGGGCATATAAGAAGGTCGACGATATCGCATCCATATCCAACTGCCTGACGATCGGAGACGACTATGATCGGGCGTGGTTCGGCGCAGACGAAACGGGCCGCAGAAAGAGAAAGGGCGGGGCGGTGAATTTCGCCGGGGATTTCAGCGATGTCCTGTACACGCATTTTGCAAAAGGCAGGACGAGAAAGGCGTGCTCGTATGATCAGCTTGAGCGTATTAAGGGAAGCATAACCAGCAGCGACATGATGCGGATACTGCGGTCGCACAATATGCCCGAGCCCTATCGCCCGGGCCCCAGCCCCATGGAGCGGATTTGCCTGCATGCAGGAGGGCTCGTTTCGACCCAGACCGCCGGTTCAATGGTTGCGGCGCTCAAGAAGGGCCGACCGCCCCTGGTGTATTTCACCGGGACCTCGGCGCCGTGCATGAGCGTGTATAAACCGCACGCCATTGGCATGGACCAGAAAAAACCGCACAACGCCGCGACATGCGCAGTGTCCCCCTTTGGCGGATGGGACCTTTACGGGAGCGCGACCTCCAGGTGGGACCGGGAATCGCTGTGGTGGACGGGCGAGAGCATACACCGGCGCGTGCTGATGAATTATCCGGCGCTGATGCCGACCGTTCGATCGGCACGGGATGAAACTGAAAGCGGGATCGTCGGTTCGATCGAGAAGAAATGGAAGGCCGGCGGCGGTGCGGATTTCGTCGGGGCCTGCGGAAGATACGCGCAGGACCTCGTGCTCCTGAACAGGGATATTTGTGACGCGGTCGCCCGGGAATACCGGAAGCTGAAAAAGAAAAAAGACGTGCCCTGGTGGTTCGCTCTTCAGTGGGACCGGATAAACGCAAAAGCGGGATTCCCTGTCGAAAAATAATCTCCCTGAGGGGGCAGCCCCCTAAATCCCCCTGAGGGGGACTTTAAAATTTTTAATTACCAGGGAACTTTTCTTATCCCGGCGGGTTAACCATATTGATCGCAGTCGGTGCGGTCAATATGTAACATGACGGGAATGTATTCCATGAAACGATTCATGTATCTTCTTTTTGCCGTGGCCCTTTTCGTGGCCGGGTGCGACGACGCTGAAAACGACGATTACCAGGTGAAGATCAAGACTTTCGGCTATCCCTGCCTGGGTTGGATAGAAACCGACGATGATACCATAACATTCACCGGGGATGATTTTTCCGGGGATGACGGCATATATTATTATACCAAAAACCTCGACAATCCCGACACGGTGAGCGTGGTCGCCCAGGGATATTACATCTCCGAGGACGAGTACACAGAAAGCATCTACGTTTCGATATACGAGAACGACGAGAGGGTCGCATCCGGGAACGATTCCACGAGCATCACCTACGACGACGGCACGGTCGAATACGTGACCAAGGCGTATGTAACGCTTGACTATTCTTTCGACGATGACGACGAAGAAGAGAATTCGGACAGCTGACAGAACTTTCTTTCATTCTTCGCCGTGAATGTATACCGAGTACCTCGACAAATCCACCGCTTCGGAAAGAGAAAGCTCGCCTTTCGACGGGTCCCACGCGAAGCCGGTACGGATGTCCCTGCCGCAGTATCCGTTTTTCACTGGAAGAAGCTGTACCAGCCATACGCTCCTTAATCCGCCTTGTTTAAGCACGAATCGCGCGCCGCGGCCGTCGACCGCACGGGTGTTGCCGTCGACCGGCCAGCCGAAATAGGCGAGCAGCTCGCGCGTGAGGTCCGATGCGCTAATTGAGCCGATGCTTGTAACTCCCCGGTCCGATTCGTACTGGAGCATGAACTTTTCGTCTCCGGTGACGCACGATGCCAGCTCGATTTCATTTCGTTTTCTGTCATGTATGTAGTCCGCTCCGGGTTTTCCGATCCGCCCCTGTACCGCGAGCTTTATTTTTTTCGGCGACTTTTTTTCGGGAAGGATGATTCGCAGCGGCGTCCGGTATCTGCCCTCGGCCCGCACGATGAACGACGAGGAGTCGATATCGCGGTCGACCGTCAGCACGCCTGAATCCGCGTCGTACCGCCACTCGTTTTTCGGGATAATGATCCGCCGATGTCTGGTTCCGAGCGATTCGGCCGGAAGCGCGGTGCGCGCTGTCACAGTTTCGATGGATGCAAAGCGGATCGCGAGAAGATACCGGTGCGGGTTCCCGGGAACAGGCTCTGCGTTCAGGTCCTGCGCCGGATTCCCGGACCCGTATACTACTGAACCGGCTATTCCCGAACAGAGCGCTATAATCGCGACAGACATGGCAATACGTTTCATGGCGGCCTCCAGTATTATTGTCGGCTGCGGCCGATATGGTCTTGATCGCCATATTAACGGCGTACATGACGACAAAGGCGATTCATGCCGGATGTGCGAACAGGGCCGATCACCGGGGCGAGGATGGATTATGCTGAAGTTTTGCGCAATAATAATTGAACATAAGGGAATTTCATGGTATCATCGATTCAATACGGATTTATATCCTGAGCATGAATTATTGAATGTAGCAATCGATATGAAAGGGCCTGCAAGAAAAAAAATTCTACTCGTCGAAGACGAAACCGTAACCGCAATAAGCGAAGCAAAGATCATCAGCGGCTTCGGATACGACGTGATCAACGCCTGCGACGGCGAAGAGGCTGTAAAAATCGCCCTGGGAGCGGATCCGCCCGACCTGGTGCTCATGGACATCGATCTCGGAGCGGGCATCGACGGGACCGAGGCGGCGCGGCGCATTCTCGAGAAAAAGAACATTCCGGTCGTATTTCTCACCTTGCACGGCGAAAGGGAGATGGTGGACCGGGTGCGCGGCATAACCCGTTACGGCTACGTGATAAAAAATTCCGGCAGCTTCGTGCTTCAGTCGTCAATCGAGATGGCCTTCGATCTTTTCGAGGCCCATGAACGGTCGAGCAAAAGCGACATGATGATGCGCACCCTCGTGAGGAGCATACCCGATCTTGTATGGCTGAAAAATCCCGAGGGAGTCTATCTCGCATGCAATCATGAATTCGAGCGTTTTTTCGGCGCGCCGCAGGAAGAGATCGTCGGAAAAAACGATTATGACTTTCTCGATGACGATCTGGCGGAATTTTTCAGGGGACATGACCGCAGGGCCATGGAGGCGGGAAAGCCCACCATGAACGAGGAATGGATTACTTTCAGGGATGACGGAACCAGGGCCCTCCTGGAAACCATTAAGACCCCGATGATCGGGAAAGACGGCAGGCTCATCGGGATACTCGGAATAGGGCGGGACATCACGCAGCGGAAAAAAATGGAAGAGGCGTACCGGGAAAACCAGCGCATGCTCATGACCCTCATATCGAACCTGCCGGGTATGGTGTACCGGTGCAGCAACGATCCGGACTGGTCCATGGAATTCATCAGCGAAGGCTGTTCTGCTGTTACCGGTTATTCGTCCGCAGAGCTCACCGGTTCGAAGGTTATCGGCTACGGCGAACTGATCCATCCCGATGACCGTGAACTCGTGTGGAACGGCATCCAGGACGCTCTTCGCGACAGACAATCCTACCAGCTTGAATACAGAATCGTGGCCGCTGACGGTTCGGTGAAAACCCTCTGGGAGCAGGGGCGGGGCGTTTTTTCGGAATCGGGCGGTCTGATCGCGCTGGAAGGATTCATCACCGATATCACGGAACACAAGCACATTGAAATTGCCCTGAAGACTTCCGAATCGTTTCTGAACAGCGTCATAGATCTGAGTCCCCTTCCCATGTGGATATCGGACGATCGCGGTACGCTCATCAGGCAGAACCAGGCATGCAGGGATCTTTTCAGGATCAGCGACGACGAAGTGGTGGGAAAGTACAATGCATTTCAGGATGAGGCGATTGAAATGCAGGGATTCATGCCCTTCGTCAAAGGCGTGTTCGAGAAGGGGCGGATGGCGAAATTCACGTATGCTTATGACAGGAACCGCCTCAGGGGTCTGCCTCCGGACGACCAGTCGCTTGTTACCGTACAGGCGACGCTCTCGCCGGTAGTCGATTACGCCGGAAAGGTCGCCAACGTGATCATACAGCATGTCGATATAACCGAGCTGAAAGCGACCGAACAGCGGCTCATTAAATCGAACCGGGAGAAAGAATTTATCCTCAAGGAAATGCAGCACAGGATGAAGAATACCTTGAGCGTGGTTTCGGGCCTCCTGGCCCTTGAGGAAAACAAGATCGGCGACAAAGATGCCCGCCTAATTTTTCAGGAGGCGATCTCGCGAATCCAGTCGATAGGCCGTGTATACCGGCAGCTGTACCAGACTGACAGCCTTGATACCATTGATTTAAAGCAGTATATCGACGAAACGGCCCGGCAGCTGCTGGCCATATACGCGCTGAACCCCGGAATGGTCGAGCTCTCGCTGTCGCTCGACGAGGCGCAGTGCTCCGTCAAACGCGCCATGAATATCGGCCTGATTCTGAATGAAGTCCTGTTGAACGCATTGAAACACGCTTTCCCGCCCGATACCCGGGGGAAGATACGCATCATCATGAAGAGAAACGATAGCGGCATCACCCTGTTCGTTTCGGATGACGGCAGGGGCTTGAACCCTGATTACAGGGCGGGAGCGGGAATGGGCCTGCAGATCGTCGAGTCTCTTGCCGGAGAGATCAGGGGCGAGTTTTCGGTTGAAAGCGGCAACGGAACGACCGCGCGTCTGGTGATTCGCAACGAGGAAACAGCGCCACCGAGATAGCCGAGACCATCCGAACACGGCGGGGCAATGACGGCGGCATATTCGGCGGGAAACGATTTCAACCGCCCGCGACCCTGTTTTTGCCGCCTTCTTTGGCCCTGTAGAGCATTTCATCCGCCATGCGTACCAGGTCTTCAAAGCCGGTCATATTGCTGTCCGAGGCGGCTATTCCCGCGCTTACGGTGAAATTTATGGTGCCGTTCGCGCCGGTGTCGACTTTTTCCTGCTCCGCGAGTTTTCTGATTTTTTCAGCGACATACAGGGCGCCTCCC
>JAKLIV010000077.1 GCA_022709405.1 Spirochaetota bacterium | reverse complement strand
GAGTTTCGGCGCAGCTGTCGAGGCGCCGGGTGAAGCCCGCGGAGGCCTGTTTTCGTATCTGCCGCAGTGGGTTTTTGTCGCGCTCCTGCTGGTCATGGGAGTGTCGTTGCCCGGATTTGTCGAGGAGCTTCTGCATAAGGCCGCGGCCATGCTATAATAGCGAGGATGTTTCGATTATGAAATGGATAAACACGAAAAACAACAGGCCGGTGCGGATTAAAGACATACCGGAGATGGCCATGGAGGATCTCCGCGCGCAGATCATAAAGACCTGCCGGGACGGGGCGCGCGTGATCTCTTTTTTCGGAATGCCGCGCGGTCCCAGGACCGCAGTGTACGCGGTCCTGGCCGATGACGAGGCCAGCCGCCTGTACCTGGCCTCCGCGTTGGTCGAAAATGGCCGGAGATACCCGTCAATCACCCCGGAGGTTCCGCAGTTCCATATTTTCGAGCGGGAGCTTTACGAGGACACCGGGATCATGCCTGAAGGCCATCCCTGGCTCAAGGGAGTGCGTTTCGGCCATGAAAGGGCAAATCGGGAAAGCACGATGGAGCGGTATCCTTTTTTCACCATGCAGGGGGAGGAGGTGCACGAGGTTGCGGTGGGACCCATCCACGCAGGCGTGATCGAGCCCGGGCATTTCCGCTTCATGTGCCAGGGAGAGGATGTGCATCACCTCGAGATACAGCTCGGGTACCAGCATCGCGGGGTCGAGGCCCTGATGGTGAAGAACTTCAGGCGATCGGGGATACATCTGGCCGAATCGATCGCGGGCGACACGGTGATCGGCCATGCCTGCGCGTATGCCGGGGCGATTGAATCCCTCACGGGAGTCGAGATAAGCCGAAGGGCGCAGTCGATACGCGCCATTGCGCTCGAGATGGAGCGCGCCGCAATTCATATCGGCGACCTGGGGGCGATCGCCAACGACGTGGCCTATCTCCTGGGGAACGCGGTGTTCGGCGTGACAAGGACCCTCGTGATCAACACGCTGCTGGCCCTGACAGGCAGCCGTTTCGGGCGCGGTCTCGTACGGGAGGGAGGGGTCGCGTTTGACTTCACTCCGGAGCTTATAAAGGAATTCATCGAGAAGCTTGCGAAGGTATACCATGACGTCAACCTGATGGGCGAGGCGATGTTCGAGATGGCGAGCGTTCTGGCCCGACTCGACCACACCGGCGCCGTGGACCCGGCCGCGGCCAGGGACATGGGGCTCGTGGGGCCTGCGGGACGGGCATCGGGGGTCGACCTGGACGTGCGGGCGGACCATCCGTTCGGCATATACCGCTTTTACCCGGTCCACAAGCGGACCATGGGAAGCGGCGACGTTTTCGCCCGCGCATACATGCGTTACATCGAGATAAAACAATCGATCGATTTTATCCTGGAACAGCTCGACAGCCTGGCCGATGACCGGCCGCTTCTGCAGAAGGCCGGCAAGCCCGCGCCTGACAGCTTCGCCGTTTCCATGACCGAAGGATGGCGGGGCGAGATCGTGCACTGCGCCATTACCGGCAGGAAAAACGAGATCGTGAAATACAAGATCAAGGACCCCTCGTTCCAGAACTGGTACGGACTGGCCTACGCCGTGCGCAACAACGGTATCAGCGATTTTCCGCTCTGCAACAAGAGCTTCAATCTTTCATATTGCGGCAACGACCTTTAGAAGGAGCGCGTCATGTTTGAAACACTTAAAATAAGAAAAAATCAGGGCGCACAAGCCATCCCCGACATTACGAAAGCCGAGATAAGGAAGCCTTTCAGGGGGCTTCCTTATCTCGACGGTTCGCGCTGCGGGCGGTGCGAAATTTGCAGGGAAATATGCCCGGTCGGCGCCATATCGCTGAAACCGCTCGCGATCGATCTCGGGAAGTGTATTTTCTGCGGCGATTGCCAGCGCCTGTGTCCGAAGGGCGCCGTATCCTTCACCAATTTTTTCAAAATGGCGTCGACTTCGCGTGACTACCTGGTCGTCGACGGCCGTAAAACCGGCGAGGAGTATCTGGAGAACGCCGTCAACGCGCGCAGGGAGATCACCCGCATGTTCGGTTCCTCGCTGAAGCTCAGGCAGGTATCTGCTGCGGGCTGCAACGGGTGCGAGTGGGAGCTCAACGCCTCGGGGAATCCCAACTTCGACATGGGACGTTTCGGGATAGACATCGTCGCATCTCCGCGTCATGCAGATGGAATACTGATTACAGGGCCCATATCTGAGAACATGGCGCCCGCTCTCGAGGACGCATACATGAGCACGCCCGATCCCAAGGTGGTCATTCTGGCCGGAACCTGCGCCATCTCGGGCGGCGTTTTCGAGGGTTCACCGGCTCTCAACCGCGAATTCCTCAAGAACCACCCCGTCGATCTTTATATCCCCGGCTGCCCGGTTCATCCCCTGACCGTGGTCAACGGCCTTATTCGTTTTCTTGGCAGATAAACGACGGTTTGATGCGGGGATCGTGTTTTGTTTTCAGTTAAAGATGAAGAATAATTATTGACAAATTTCAAAGAATTTTCGAAGCTTTTCACCAGTTTTTTTTTACCCATTCGCGCCTATCTGATCCAGACGTCACCCGATAACTGTTGGTTTTTTGTTTAATGGTTAATGTTCGGTGGTGAAGTATCGTCTGTTTGATGGTTGCGGTGGTTTTATCACCGGGTACCCTGCGCTATCCGGAAAATTGTATAATTATAAAAAGGAGCTTATTGATGAGTGATCAAAAATCGAGAACTGGATGGATAGTGACTCTATCCGGTACCGGAATCAACCTCGCTCTGGGCATTCTTTATGCATGGAGCTCTCTAAAGGGCGGAATTCCCGATTCCTGGGGATGGAGCAACGCCGATAAGGCGCTTCCATATTCTGTCGCTTGTATCGTTTTCGCCCTGTCGATGGTCGTTGCCGGCAAACTCCAGGACAGCATCGGTCCCAGAATAACGGCGACGATGGGCGGTATTCTGACCGGGGCCGGCTGCATAATCGCAGGACTGATGGGAACGTCCCTGCTGGGATTCGTGCTCGGGTTCGGCGTTCTTGCCGGCATCGGGATCGGGTTCGGATACGGATCTGCAACCCCGCCGGCTGTCAAGTGGTTCCCCGCTTCCAAGACAGGCATGATCGCCGGCATCGTCGTGGCCGGTTTCGGACTCGCGCCGGTTTATATCGCGCCCCTGGCGACCAAACTTCTCGACGTCTTCTCGACGACGGTAACCAGCCCGACCGGCGAGACGATTGTCGAAAAAGGCGTGTCCAGCACCATGATTGCGTTCGGTATCGGCTTCCTCATAATCGTAACCCTGCTGGCCCAGATGCTCAAGAATCCTCCTGCGGCTGCTCCTGCGTCCGCGGCGGCGAAGAAAGCCGACGCTTCCTCCGACAAAACATGGCAGGAAATGCTCAAGGGCGGGCAGTTCTATATCTGCTGGCTCATGTATTTCGCCGGTGCCGCAGCAGGCCTCACGTTCATAAGCGTGGCACAGGACCTCGGCAAAAAGTCCCTTGGCGAACTCGCTTTCTTCGCGGTCGTCGCCCTTGCCATCGGCAACGCGAGCGGACGCATCATCACCGGCATCGTTTCCGACAAGATCGGCAGGCAGTGGACCCTGTTCATCTGCTTTATTTTCCAGTCGGTTGTCGTCACTTCCCTCTATTTCCTTCAGGCGGGCGCTTCGTGGTATGTCATTCTGCTGATTGTAATTTTTATCGGCGCGAATTACGGGGCGAATCTGGCGCTCTTCCCCTCGGTGGCGAAGGATTTCTACGGCCTGAAAAACTACGGCCTCAACTATGGAATTCTTTTTACCGCATGGGGCGCCGCAGGTTTCGCGATGCCCTGGATCAACGGCAAGATCAAGGACGTTACCGGGAACAACGATCTCAGTTTCGTCATCATCGTCGGCATGCTTCTCGCCGCCGCGATGCTAACCTTCGTGAGCCGCTCAATGGTCAACAAACAGGCATAAACGGATTCAGATCGTCAGGCGGGTGTTGCAGTTTCAGGCTGCGCCCGCCTGATTTATTTCATCTTTCTTCTTCATCGGCCTTTTACTCTGCCGCCCCCATATTGTTTTCCTCCGGCGGGGTCCGTTCGCCCGATCTGGCGGCGTCTTCAATGATCTTCTTTCTCGCCAGGTCTCCGAAAGCCCTGGATGAAGCAGCCAGGTCATTGAGCTTTTTTATAGCCTGAATTCTTGTCTCGTCCGTGGACTCGTCGCTTTCCAGCCCGGCCACCGCCTCTTCGTATTCCCTGGCTTCGGCGATGAGCGCCCGGTCCGCCGAGAATCCCCCCCTTACCCATTGCGAAGCGAGGTTCCTGTCAAGGACCCTGCCTGCGTATACCTGCGACCAGTCCCCCTTTTCGGCGATCACAAAGGCTATGGTTCCCTTCGGCACTGTCATGTATACAGGGCTTTGCAGGTCGCTGCTTTTATGGGCTTTCGTGTCTTCCAGGAACACGATCGGCTTGTCGGCCAGGTGTTCCGGGTTCATGTATCCCTCGGAATAATCCGAAAGCCTGACGCGCGCAACGGCCCTGGAGCGGTTTTTAATGCGGACCTCGGTCATTTCGAGAAGGTCGACGTATTCTGCCTTTCCCAGGGTGGTGAGCCAGGTGCGCATTTCCTTTTCTTTATATACCGGCGCGCCGAACCTGGCGTATTTCCCGGCGATCGAGGGATCGACCGGGGATTTATTTTCCTTCTTGCATGCCTGCGTCATGAGCAGCGCGACGAGTATGTACGATGTGCAGCGTTTCATCAGGCCCTCCGTTAACGGCTGTATATCTGTATGGTTCCGTCCTTGTCGATTTTACGGTACAGCATCCTGACACGGTCGCTGTAGTCGCCGCCGCCCGCGTACAGCGCCATCACGGTATTGACGTAGTCGACCGTCGATTTGATCGGGGGAACCGCCATCCTTTTCTTTACCCGTCCGGCTCCGGCGTGATAGGCGGCGAGCGCCAGCGCGACGTCATTGCCGAACGAGTCGAGCAGCGAACGGATGTGAGCCACGCCGACCCTGAGGTTCTCGGCCGGGTCGAGGGGGTCGCGTACCTTGTAATACCGGGCCGTGTCCTGCATGAGCTGCATGAGGCCCATTGCGCCGGCAACCGATACCGCGTCGGCGTTGAAGTCGGATTCGACCTTGACGATGCATTTTATCAGGTAGGGGTCCACTCCGCCTTTTCTGGCCGCTGATTCGATCATGGCGTCGTACTTGGTCTGGGGAAGCGCCGGCTTCTTTGCAGTGGCCGTGGTATTGTAATACTCGATTGAGCCGTCGGAATGAGTGCGCGTGCGCACCTCGGCCCCGAGCGGGTCGAGCCAGGACGCAGCCAGGGAGGCCAGCATGGCGAGAAGGTGCATGAATCCTTTCATCCGCCCTATTATGACATTTATCGAATATTGGGCAAGGAATATTTGGGTTTTTCATCCGGCCCTCCGAAATCATATTCTCCATAACGTTTTTGGACATTGACAATATCGTGAAAATATGGCAGAATACTGATATTGGAGTCCGGATATATGGAAATCGGGAGGGGATGAAATGAGCGAAGGCGGGATCAGGGAGATTTTTCTCGGAGAAGCTTCCGAAATATTCGAGAACCTTGAATCCGACATCGTGAGGCTTGAGGAGGACTCCGGCGACGCCGAAATCGTAAACCGGATATTCCGCAGCGTCCACACCCTGAAGGGAAGCTCGGGCATCGCGGGATTCGACCGGGTATATGAATTCACCCACAAGCTCGAGAACCTGCTCGACGACGTCCGCCAGGGCAGGCAGGCCGTAGACGGCCGCCTCATCGACCTGGTGCTCACCAGCCTCGACTGGATCAAGGACGAAATCCTGACCGACGAGAGGGACATCGCCGAGGCCGACAGGATCAAGGCCGGCCTGCTCGAACGGATCAGGGCGTACAAGGGGGATGAAATCCCCGCAGCCGCGCCTGCGGTTGAAGCCGCAACCCCGGGTCCCGGTTTGCAAGACGAGCCAGCGAAGTATTTCCGGGTCAGGGTGTCTTTCAGGGAAGACATTTTCGAGTCGGGTGTCGATCCGCTCATGATAATAGAGGATCTTCTCGCGCTCGGGACGCCGGTGTATAAAAAAGTCGATAAAAGCGCCCTTCCGGGATTTGAGACTA
Organism: Spirochaetota bacterium; assembly: GCA_022709405.1. GTDB lineage: Bacteria > Spirochaetota > UBA4802 > UBA4802 > UBA5550 > JAKLIV01. The sequence goes on along the minus strand of JAKLIV010000077.1, from coordinate 12,233 downwards.
TCGACCTCGAAAAGTGCTACCTCAAATGGGACATTGTCCTCAGGACCGAACACGGGATCGACCGCATCAAAGACGTTTTTCTTTTTGTTGCCGGAGACAATGATATTTCGATAGAGGACGTCACCGCGGATTACGGCGGCAGTGAAGGGGCCGGAAAGCCGCTTAAGGAGCGCAGGGTGGGTGAAATTCTCGTCGAGAAGGGGATCCTGAACCCGGTCGACCTTGCGGCCGCGATAGACGAACAGCAATCCAGGCACACCAGAATCGGCGAGGTGATCGTGAACAGAGGGCTCGCCACGATGGAGCAGGTGAGGGACGCCCTGAAAGACCAGGAGCGCATCAAAAAGAGGATCGAGGTGAGCACCGTGCGGGTGGATACTGCGAAGCTGGACAGCATCCTCAATCTGCTGGGCGAGATCGTGATCGGGCAGGCTGCCCTTTCGGGCATAGCAGACGGGTTCGGAGAAGAAAGCGCGATAGGCCAGCGCCTCAAGAACGCGCTCTTCGGGCTCGACCGGACGACCAGAGAGTTCCAGGAGCAAATCATGTCGATCCGCATGGTGCCGATCGGGCCGACCTTCGAGCAGTTCCGCCGCTTCGTTCGGGACACTTCGCACGCACTGGGCAAGGACATCAGGCTCGTGATAGAAGGGGGCGAAACCGAGCTCGACAAGACCGTCATCGAGAAAATCGGCGATCCGCTCAAGCACATGATCAGGAACTCAATAGACCACGGTATTGAGTCCGCACTGGAGCGGAGCATGACCGGAAAAGACCCGGCGGGAAAGCTTGTGCTGCGCGCATACCACCAGGAAGGGAGCGTTTACATCGAAGTGATCGACGACGGCCGGGGCCTCGACCTGAAAAAAATCAGGGCCAAGGCCGAAAGCATGGGGATGGTCAGGCCCGACGAGGATGTCGCTGCGGACCGTCTTTATTCGCTGATTTTTCAGCCGGGATTTTCGACTGCTGAGAAGGTCGGCGATCTTTCAGGCAGGGGAGTGGGAATGGACGTCGTCAGGACCAACATCGAGGATCTCCGGGGCAGCGTCGAGGTCAGGTCCGAAGAGGGCAGGGGTTCGGTAATGCGGATCAAGCTGCCGCTGACGCTCGCGATCATCGACGGCATGCTCGTAAGCGTCGGCAGGAGCATATTCATAATCCCCCTGCTTTCGGTGGTAGAATCGATACAGCCGAAGCGCGGGCATGTCAAGACGGTCGAAGGGAAAGGCGAGGTGGTTTTTGTCAGGGACGAGTATGTGTCGCTTATACGCCTGTACGATGCCTTCGGAATCGAGCCGCGCCACAGGGAGCCGTGGGACGGACTGATCGTGATCGCCGAATCGGGCAAAACCAGGGTGGGCCTCATGGTCGACGATCTTCTCGGACAGCAGCAGATCGTGATTAAAAGCCTTGACAGCTATATCACCGAGAGCCGGGCCATATCCGGGGCCGCGATACTCGGAGACGGCAAGGTGGCCCTTATCATCGATATGCACGGCCTGCTCGAGGACGTCAATATCGGGGAATGGGAGAAACGCTGATATGATCGAACTCATGGAAAATGCCGGCGTCAAGAACGTCAGGGCGCTTTACGAAAAGATAGCCGGGGAATTGAAACAGGGCGATGAAATTCTTCTCGATTTTTCCAGGGTAGCCAGGCTTGACCTTTCCCTCATACAGCTCGTCGTCGCCGCTGCCCGCTACGCGAGGGAGAGGGGAAAGACTATCCGGCTGAGGGCCGTTTCGGACCGGATCCGGGAGCAGCTTGATATCTGCGGGGTCAAGACCTGACGCATGTCCTGCGCTTCGCCCGGAATGCCGTAATCAAATGACTTTATGGAGGTGTTTATCGATGAACAGGTATATCATGGTGATCGACGATTCCCCGACGGTGCGCACCAGCGTTGAGTACTCGGTTAAATCTCTGGGATTTCCGATCATGCAGGCCGAGAACGGCGTTGACGCCCTTGCCAAGATCAAGAGTATCAAGGGCGCGGGTGACGACATAGCAATATGCGTGTGCGACATCAACATGCCCGAAATGGACGGCATGACCTTCATCGGCGAGTTCAGGAAAACCGATAAATTCACTCCGGTGATTGTGTTGACGACCGAGGCGGATGAGTCGAAAATCCAGCAGGGGAAGACAGCGGGCTTTTCCGGATGGCTCGTCAAGCCGTTCAGGCCCGAGCAACTCATTTCGGTGGTCGAGCGTTTCGTGAAAAAATGATAAAGAGCAAGAGCAAAAATTTCAAAAAACCCCTTTACGTTCTTTATCCCGGAGAATACTACGCAACCGAGGAGGATTGCGTGCTGGGCACCGTCGCCGGTTTGTGCGTGGTGGTATGTCTTTACGATCCCGCGAAAAAAATCGGGGGCATGGGTCATTTCATCGTACCGGGAGTGATGGGGACCGAGGGGCTGTACAGGGATGAAATAGCCATGCGGGGCGTGACAAACATGGAGCACCTGATCGGCGAGATCGTGAAGCTCGGTGGCGACAGGAGATACCTCTGTGCGAAAATATTCGGCGCGGGATACGCTGCCGGCAACGGCAGGAACACGCTCGAACTTTCAGAGAGCAACATCCACTTCATCCAGGAATACTTTACGGCTGAAAAAATCATTATTGACCGCATAGACCTGGGCGGCGAGTTCAGGAGGCGCCTCTATTTTTTTCCGAAAGACGGCAATGTGCACCGAAAGATTCTGGAGAACAACGAGGAAGGATCCGAATTTATCCGGATGGAAAGGGACTATATCGAACGCGAATTCATCAACAGGGAAAAAGCCGGCAGGGTGGTGCTGTTCCAGTAGACGGGAGGCCATGGCGGTTCGGCTGATCAGGAGATTATGAACGAAATTCTTCATGACAAAGAGTTCAACAGCTTCAGGGAAATCATTTACACCGAGGCGGGGATAAGACTCAACGACCATAAAAAGGCGCTCGTGCAGGCGAGGCTCGCCCGCAGGCTCCGTTTGCTCGGTCTGGCGACCTATGCCCAGTATCACGCCTATCTGGTTAGCCGGTTCGACCAGGAGAAAGTCCATTTCATCAACGCCATTACCACGAACAAGACCGAATTTTTCCGGGAGAACAAGCATTTCGAATACATGAAGACCGTTGCGCTTCCGCAGATCGAACGCTCCAGTCCCGACGAGATACGGATCTGGAGCGCGGGCTGTTCGACCGGCGAGGAACCGTACACGATCGCCATAACGATGCTCGAGTATTTCGGCGCGCGAAAGGCCCCCGGGATCAAGATACTCGCGACCGATATCGACACCCAGGTCCTTGAAAAGGCCCAGAAGGGATTATACAGCGAGGATCAGGTGGGCGCCATGCCTGCGGCGCTCATAAAAAAATATTTTTCTCCCGGCATGGAAGGGCGCGACGCGGTTTACGAGGTCAAGGACGAGGTAAAGAAGCTGGTTTTTTTCAGACACTTGAACCTCCGGATGGAGGAATATCCCATGCAGAAGCAGTTTGACATAATCTTCTGCCGCAATGTCATCATCTATTTCGACAAGGTCATGCAGGCGGGAGTTTTCAGGAGATTTTACAGTTTCCTGAAAGACTCGGGTTTTCTTATGATCGGGCATTCTGAAAACATCTCGAACATATCGAATGATTTCATGCTGATCGGGAACACGATATATAAAAAGGTCGTTTAGCCGCAGCGGCGTGCAGGGGCTTCGATGTACGTGCATGTAAGCAGCAAGTACGGGAAAAAAATGACCATAATTCATCCGGGAGAGTTCTATGTTTCCGAGACGGACGAGCTGATAGGGACTCTCCTGGGGTCGTGCGTGGCGCTCTGTCTCGTAGATCCCGTAAGGGGGGTGGCAGGGATGAACCATTTCATGCTCCCGGGAAGGATCTCGGCGGCTGACGTGTTTTCGGATGATTCGGCAAAGTACGGGATCATCGCGATACACCGGCTTCTGGACACGATGGAGAATATGGGATCTCACAAGAATGATATTCATGCTAAAATTTTCGGCGGAGGGCACGTGCTTGACATTTCCGGGGGCTCGTCAATCCCGCTCGACAACATACGGCTGGCAAGGATGATGATGGAGTTCGAGGATATTCACATCGCCGCGAGCGATGTGGGGGGCAGGTTTACCAGAAAGGTGCTGCTCGACGTGAGGAGCGGCAACGCTTTCCTGAAACGGTCTGTCCGTGAGGACGTTTTTCTGGAAGTGCAGAAAAAAGAAGAGGAATTCGCCAGAAGGAGCTTTATTGATGGATAAAATCAAGGTACTCATAGTGGACGATTCTGCCGTCATGCGCAGGTTCCTGACTGACGCACTGGCAGGTTTCAGCGAGATTGAGGTGGTGGCGACCGCCCTTGACCCGTACATCGCGGCAAACAAGATAGCGAGCCATCACCCGGATGTGATGACTCTTGACATCGAAATGCCGAGGATGGACGGGCTTACGTTTCTGTCCAAACTGATGGTCGCCAACCCGCTTCCCGTGATCATGGTAAGCTCCATGACCGACAAGGGCGCTTCAGAGACCGTCAGGGCGCTTGAATACGGGGCGGTCGATTTCATCCTCAAACCCTCGCTGCGAAGCGACGCCGACCGCGATGATTTCGCCAGGTCCCTGGCCGAAAAGATCATCATGGCCAGCAAGTCCAGGGTCAAAAGGAGAAAGGCTCCGTCTGCACCCTCGATAATTGTGGAAGAAAAGCACACGGCCGACGTGATACTCTCGAAAAACGACCCGGGCAGGTTCAGGACCAGAAGCGAGCGCATCATTGCCATAGGCGCTTCAACCGGGGGGACCGAGGTCATCGACGAGATACTGATGAACATCCCGGATACCCTGCCGGGGATCGTCATCACCCAGCACATGCCCGAAAAATTCACCGACGCTTTCGCCAGGAGGGTCAACGACAAGTCGCGGCTGATGGTCAAGGAGGGTGCGAACGGCGACCGGGTGTACAAGGGCACGGCGCTTGTCGCGCCCGGCGGCAGGCATATGATGCTTCGGGCGGATTCAAACGGCTACTGGGTCGAGGTCGTGGAAGGACCCCCGGTCAACAGGCACAAGCCGTCGGTCGACGTGCTGTTCAGGTCGGTGAGCCAGACCGCGGGGAAGTCGGCCGTCGGCGTCATATGCACCGGCATGGGCGACGACGGCGCGAGGGGCCTGCTCGAGATGAAGGAGGCGGGGGCTGTCACTCTTGGCCAGAACGAGGCCTCGTGCGTGGTGTACGGCATGCCGCGCGAGGCGATGAAGCTCGGGGCCGTCGATATGGAGAAGGACGTGCGCGGGATAATCGAGTATCTCAAGACCCTGGAGTGATCAGGGAAGGGGATATTTCTGGGCGTAGATCGTGTCGCCGATACCGATTGTGTTGGTTCCGAAACTCAGGCTCTCGTTGAACGTGATCCTGTAAATATCATAGGTGTCTTCATCATCCGCCAGGGAGCAGGATTCGGCCGCGCCGCAACCTGAGGGAATCCATTCGACATCGACATCGAGGTTTCCCGTGACTTCGGTATAAAGCCCGCCGCCGATCGTCATCTCTGCGGTGAAATTGCCGCTGGTCTTGTAAACATTGGAGATATAGTCGGGATCTACGACTGTTTCTTTGTCGAAGCTATCCGACCAACGGCAGTATATCTTGAGCGCGAAGTCGCCGTCTTTTAGCATGATCGCGAAATATTCTTTATCCTTATCCTTGTAATCATCCTGATACACGATCGCCGCGCATCCGGTCGAGGTCGGGCACGTCTGGGATATGCCCGCGAACGTCCAGCTCTTGTTGGGTATGGTCCGTGACTTGAAAACATACTCGTTCGGCGTGGTGTTGCTGTCGTTATCGACCCTGTCGTACAACGACCCGGGCTGCTCGAAGCCCTTGTCATGGCCGCCGGAGTTTTCGGCGGCGCAGCCGAAAATCAGCGTCATGGAGATACATACTGCAACGATAAATTTCATGTTCATTCCTCAGCGGTCCGTGTTTGTCGGTGCTTTTTCGCCGTACAGGCGGATATTGAATACGTCCGGCCGTTTCCTGTCAAACAGATTATGGGCGGCTGTCGCCGGCAGATCAGGGAATCTTTTTACTTGACTAATCTGCAATCTGGTATATTCTGAAATAGACATTATAATCTATCGTTAAGGAGACATCCCTTGAGAAAGATACTGGTTTCACTCGCATTTGTCGCGGCCATGGCGGCGCCGTCGCTGGCCAATGTATATCTCGACGCCTACGGCCTCTTTCTTACCTCCGGGGACGCCGAATACCAGTACGGTGGAGGCGCGGGCCTGGGAATCGATTTTCTCCCTGATGCGGGATTCGTCTGGCGGGGAATGTACGGCTTTTCAAGTTTCGATGCTGATACCAAGAAAGAAGAAACCTACGGTTTCATGATGCAGCTTTTTGGCGTGGAGTATACCTACCAGGTCCCCCAGGCCTATATGGGATGGAAAAGCTCGGTGATGATCGGGATATCCGAGCTGTCGAAGGAATACAAAGAGTATGACACGATGTCAATGGATTACAAATCAAGGGACAAGCGCGAGATCGGTATGACCGTGGGAATATGGACCGGGGTGATATTCTATGTTTCCCAGCATGTCGCGCCGTTCATCGACGTGGGTTACCATTATTCCAGCTTCAGCGGATATTTCAAGAATGACCTCATTCACGGGGCGCATATCATGCTGGGCGTGAGGTTCACACTCTGGCAAAAAAACCGCAGTATTTACAATCAGTATTGATCAGGAATAAACGGCAGGAAATAAAAAACCCGGCGCACGACCGGGTTTTTTATTTCCTGTCTTCAAAGGGAACCTTCATCACTGCAGACATGCTTTTGGTTATTAACTCCCCGATCGACGAAACGTTCCATCCGCTGATGTTCGACTGCATCCACATCAGGTTCTGGTTTTTCATGCTGATGCACCGGACCCACGCGCTGCCCCTGTTTTTGGCGAAGCCCGCGATCAGCAGGTAGTCGATCGACCCGTTAAATGTTTTTGACATCGTGTCGAGTATTTCCTTTTTCGTTTCGGGATAGTTCATGTCATAGCGCATATATATCTTCTTGTATTCCTCGACCTTCGCCTGGTATCGCTCTCCCGACCAGGGGCCATGCAGGAACTGGACCTTGCGCCTGTCGGTTATGATGTCGTATGAATTGTTTTCGGAATAGACATACTTGAATTTTTCGATCATGTTTTCGTCCACATGATTGTACAGAGTATTCCCCTGGACGCTCGATATGGAAAAACCGCCTTTTGCGAGCTCGGCGTAGAGGGCGTTGAGCTCGGCTCCTTCGAGGTTCGTTATGACGGCGAGCCTGGACCTGGCCGCCACGGGCTCGGTCTTGTACAGCTCGTCGGCATCGAGCAGGCTGATCAGTATCTGGGTGATGCGGTCGACCAGCCTGAATATTTCAGACTCCATCCTGCCCGTGTTGCTGAAGGTGAAGATCATGTTCGAACCGCGCTGGTACAGGTTGAGCACGATCAGGATGTTGTTTCCGGGCTGGGGGACGAACTTGCCGTAAATGAAAAAATCGGTGTTGATCTTTTCCATGATTTCAGGGACCTCGTAGGTCCGGTAGCTGCGGGAAAGTTCGGTCTTGTATTTTTCGAGGCGCTGGTTGATCTGCGCCGGTTTTACGACGGTCACGTCGAAGATGTTTTTGATCGAGTTGGCGAATGAGTTCGGGAAAATCGTTTCAAGGTACTCGTAATCCGGGTCGTTCGACTCGTTGGCGAGATAACCGAAAGCCATGGTCGGCGACGCGGCCGCGCGGTCGCCCGCCGCAATGAGGAGGGCCAGGGCCAGGACTGTTTTACAAGCGCCGCGCATTTATTTCGCTGTCATGCTTTGAATGAAATGGTCGACCACAGTTTCGAGATTGTCCTTGTACGTCGTCGGATAGTTTTCGAGCCACATCACTTCGTAGTTTTTTAAATCGATGATGCGGGCCCAGCTCACCGACTTCCAGTCCTTCAGGTCCATGAGCACCAGGTAGTCGACGTTCCATCTGCTTTTTATGTCCGCCAGGAGCTGGGCCTTGTTGATTTCGAAATCGTATATATGAAGCTTGTAGATGTTGTTGTACGTTTTTTCCATCGAAAGGAGCGAATTATCGGCCGGAGTCTTGTATGACAGACGCTTGAGGTCCTTGATGTCGAAAATATCGCTCAGCGAATACATGTCGGAGGCGTTAACCGCCTTTACGGTAAAACCCTTGTCGAGGAACTTGGCGAGCACGACGTTTTTCAGGTTGTTCGGCACATCAATGATGATCGCGATGCTCGCCTTCGCCGGAAGGCTGTCCCGCGTGTATTTGACCCCTTTTTTGCCGCTGCAGTGTGAAAACGAGATAATGGCCGCTGTGATAATCGCCGCTGTTCTTGCGAAATATGTTGATGTCATATGGCTTCCCCTGACGATGTTGCCGGGCGGTACGGGCCCCGGACCCGGAATGATACTTTATACTATAGCGATAATGCGGCGATGTCAATTACAAAAAAAGCCCCGGAGCGGGGCTTTATTCAATTGCGGGATCAGGGAAGGGACGAAACGGAACGCTCCCGGACCGTCCCTCTCGAAATTTATTTCGCCGCCTTGTCCTTGCCGGCGGTATCGTCTTTCTTCTTCGCATCCTTTTTGGCTGCGTCTTCCAACGCCTGCAGGTGGTTTTTGAACCCTTCGCGGTTCACCTTGGCTTCGGCTATCAGGTTCATGACGAATTCCGAAGATTTCTGCTCGAACTTCTTCATGAACAGCTGCTGCTTGATCGTCATCGTGACCTGTTCGTTGATCGGCACGCCCTTGAAATGCTTCTTGTTCTCGACGTAGAATTTTTCTATTTCCTGATCGGTGATCGTGATGTCGCTTTTCAGCTTCTGCATGAGATAATATGTGGGAATCCCCTGCAGCCTGAAAAGCTCTGTCACGGTTTCGAGCTCGTCTTCATCGATTTTCTTGTCGTCCATGGCCTTTTTGTACAGCAGCTTCCTGCTGATCAGGAAGTCCATGAATTTCTGCTTGGAGAGGGTGGGGTGTTCGGTAGCTGCGGGGTCTGCGGCCATCTTGTCGATTTCCTCTTTGGTCATGTTCGAGAGTATCTTGTTCTGGGTGTAGTAATAATCGAGGAACTGGCCGATCGTGATCTTTTCGTCGTCGATTTCGACGGCAGTTTCGTCAAGGTCAATTTTTCCCTTCTTGGAATCCTTGTTCGGGGTCGACTGGGCGGCCATGTATTTCTGGAATCCGTCGCGCACAACCTTGGCCTCTGCGATGAGATCCATGACCATCTCGGAGGATTTCTGCTCGAACTTGTGCATGAACACCTGCTGCTTCATGTATTCGGTCAGCTGGTCGTTCATGGGAGCGCTCTTGAGCTGGTTTCTGTTCGCCCTGTAAAACTGGTCGATTTCGGAGTCCTCGACCGTGATCGAGTCCTTGAGTTTTTCGATGAGGTAGTAGGTGCCGACGCCCTGCAGGGTGAAAAGCTCTTCGACTGTTTCCAGGTCTTTTTCATCCAGAGACTTGTCGTCGTACGCCTTGTTCATGAGAAGCTTCCTGCTGACCAGGAAGTCCATGAAGTTGGTCTTGTTCAGCGTTGGGTGTTCTTTGATAACATCCTTCAACGCCGGATCGGTTATCAGCTTGTCGATTTCATCCTTGCTTTTGTTCAGCATTATTTTGTTCTGGGCGTAGTAATACTTGTAGAATTCGTCGATAGTTATGACGTCGTCGTCGATCTTTACCGCCCAGTCCCCTTTTCCGCAAGAGAAAGTGGAAACCGCGATAAGCGACGCTGCGCAGATCGTAAAGAATGTCCTGATTTTCATTTGAAGTATCCTTAATTGGGTTACGAGGGTTAAATTTCAGCAGAAGCTATCACTCAAGACATAAGTTGCAACCATTTTTTCAACTCTGATATCTTTTTTTCTCCCGCCATATTTTTGGTTGAAAAGAGCAGCGTGTCCCTGTCCTTGGGGTCGAGCGAAAAGCGCCTGTCCGAGGCCATGTACTTCACCAGCTTCGCCCGGTCGACCTTCGATTCGGCGCTCATCCGTATCCTGATGGCCCTGGAGTCCTCCAGTATTTCGTCTATTCTCAGGGCCGAGGCCAGGGCCCTTACGCGTTCGAGCTCGATGAGCACCGAAACCTCCGGCGGCGGCGCTCCGAAACGGTCGGTCATTTCGGCCGCAAGTGAATCGACTTCCCCGGCCCCAACGCACGACTCGAACCGCTTGTAAAATTCGATCTTCTGGCGTTCGTCCGGTATATACTCCGAGGGGATGAAGAAATCGGTCTTCAGGAAAACCGGCGCGCGGTAATCCGCCATGAGGTCTTCGCCCTTGAGCTTTTTCACTTCCTCCTCGAGCATCTGCATGTACAGATCGAACCCGACATCCATGATGTTTCCCGACTGCTCCACGCCCAGGATGTTTCCCGCACCCCGGATCTCAAGGTCCTTCATCGCGATCTTGAATCCGCTGCCGAGGTCCGAGTACTCCGAAATGACCTGCAGCCTCTTCTGCGCCTCCTCGGAAAGCGGTACGTGCCGGGGATAGAACAGGTAGGCGTGCGCCTTGCGCTCCGAGCGGCCCACGCGCCCCTTGAGCTGGTAGAGCTGCGACAGGCCGAAGGTGTCGGCGCGGTTGATGACTATCGTGTTGACATTCGGGATATCGAGCCCGGACTCGATGATGCTCGTGCTTACCAGCACGTCGTATTTTTCGTTCAGGAAGTCTATCATGATTTCCTCGAGCTCGTGCTCCTGCATCTGGCCGTGCGCCACGCAGAACGATGCCTCGGGAACGAGCTTTTCGAGCGACGAGGCCATCGCGTCGATCGACTGCACCCTGTTGTGCACGAAGAAGACCTGGCCGTCGCGTTCGATCTCCCTGAGTATTGCCATGCGGAGTATGTCGGGGTTCTCCTCCATGACGAACGTCTCGATCGACTGCCTGTTCTCGGGCGGGGTGGTGATGATCGACAGGTCCCGCATGCCGGCCATGGACATGTGGAGGGTGCGGGGGATCGGGGTCGCGCTCAGGGTCAGTACGTCGACCATCGCGCGCATCTGCTTCAGGCGCTCCTTGTGCTTCACGCCGAAACGCTGCTCCTCGTCGATGACGAGAAGGCCGAGGCTCTTGATGACGATGTCTTTCGACAACAGCGCGTGGGTTCCGATGATGATGTCGATCTCGCCCTTCGAAAGCCTTTCCTTTATGCGCCTGATGTCGGCGGCGGACCTGAACCGGGACATCATCTCTACTTCCATCGGATACTCCTGGAACCGCTTCTTGAAGGTGGAGAAGTGCTGCATGGCGAGCACCGTGGTCGGCACGAGGATCGCCGTCTGTCTTCCGGCCATCGCCGCCTTGAACGCCGCGCGGATGGCGACCTCGGTCTTGCCGAATCCGACGTCTCCGCATACGAGCCTGTCCATGGGCCGCTGGTTTTCCATGTCGTCCTTCACGTCCTCGATCGCCGTGATCTGGTCGGGCGTCTCCTCGTACTCGAACAGCGATTCGAACTCCTCCTGCCACTGCGTGTCGGGCGGGAACTGGAACCCCTTCATCGAATTGCGCTTCGAGTAGATGACCATGAGCTCGCGCGCGATTTCCTCGACCGACTCGCGGACCTTTTCCTTTATCCTGTTCCACGCCGATTTTTTGCCGAGCGCGTCGATCCGGGGCTTTCTTCCCTCCACGCCGATATATTTCTGCACCATGACGATCTGGTCGAGGGACACGTACAGCCTGTCGCCATCGGCGTATTCTATCAGCAGAAAGTCGCGCTCGACTCCGCCGGCTGTCATCCGCTCTATGCCGCTGAATATCCCGATGCCGTGGTTGATGTGCACGATATAGTCCCCGGTCTTGAGGTCGAGGAAAGACTCGATGGGGCGCGACGATTTCTTCCTGAAGCGCTTCTTGCGGTAGCTCTTGCCGAAGATTTCGTGGTCGGAAAGCACGAGGATTTTTTCCCCGCACAGCTCGATCCCCTCGCGCAGGGGGGATATCACTATCGAAAAATTCCCGGACGGATCGAACGATTCGAAATCCGCGGGGGGGTTGAATTCTCCCAGCAGGTCGTAAAGCCTGCGCGCCTGGCCTTCGAATCCGGTCGTCACCACGACCTTCCAGCCGTCATCGAGGCGCGATGCTATCTCCTCCCTGACCTGCTTGATCTTGCCCCTGAACCCGGGTATGCTGCGCAGTTTCC
>JAKLIV010000076.1 GCA_022709405.1 Spirochaetota bacterium | reverse complement strand
CCCGGTTTCTGGTTCTTTCCATTACGGCATCGATGTCCCTGTCTATGAACATATTGAGGAGGGTCGAACCCGACACCGAAAGGAAAAGAGAGATGGATATCCACAGTATCCCTTGCCATGTGAACTCAGGCCAGGAACTGATGAGCCATGAAAAGACACCTGAAAAAACAAGAAGGAAAGTCTGCTTGATTTTAATCAGATCGCCGTAGAGCGGTATGAGCCTGTAGGGCGATGAAATCCTGCTTTTCGTTGATGCCATATGATGGACATTTGAGCATCACCTGGCGCTGTCTTCAAGAAACTTTTTGTAGTTTTCAAGCACCGCATTCCGGTTGCGTTCTCCGACTTTTTCGTTGCCGATATAGATGCCCCACGGATCGAGATTTCTCGTGACTACTGAACAGGCCCCTACTGAAGCGCCTTCACCGATGGTGACTCCCGGAAGAACAACGCTGTTCGCCCCGATCACGGTAAAGCGGCTGATTATGACCGGCGCGCGGAAAGTCTTCCGGTAGTCGTCGTCTATGGTCGCGTTTCCGAATCCGCCGCCTTTAAAATCGTCGGTGCTGGAATAAATTTTTACTCCCTGAAAAATTCCGGCGAAATCGCCGATCTCGATTACATCCGCCCCGAGAATGAACGTGAAGCTTGCGAGATGTACATTGTTGCCTATCTTCATCGGCTTTTTCGCGTATATATAGCTGAAGGGATCGATTATGATGTTCCGCCCGAATTCGATGTTTTCGATGCCGTTGATCTTGACAGGTCTATATATTCTAACTCCCGGAATTTTGTTTCTTCTTGGAATGATCATGGCCTCCTCCTGAAAGGGCGATAGTATGTTCGGTTTTAAGCATATACTTCATGAATAATGCGGTATGAAGTTCGATAATATAGTCTCGAAACGTGATTTGTCAAAAAAAATTTTTAATTTCATGAATATTCATTAAGGAAAAACAAACAAAATCAAACAAATGTAATGCTTACAGGTTTAATTGAGAAACATTTTTGGGCTGAATATATCCAATTGCTATACCTGAAAGGTATTGTTAATAGAAGTTGAGAGGCATAGATGAGAAAAACCATCATCATGTCAGGTGTGCTTATATTATTGATCATCTGGGGGAATAATTCCATGGCATCGCAACGATTGGATAATAATACTATTCCAAAAATTGACAGCCAGAAATACGGGAAAACTATGACAGCGACTTTTGGCATGGGCTGATTCTGGGGTCCTGACGCCCGGTTCGGGCTGATTAAAGGCATCATCCGCACAAGGGTGGGTTATACCGGGGGCACTAAGCCGTTTCCCCGTTATCACAGCCTTGGAGACCATACCGAAGCCGTTCAGATCGATTACGACTCGCAGCAGATATCGTATGGAAAACTGCTCGAGCTTTTTTTTCTATGGCACAGCCCGGGAGTGCGTCCCTGGTCTCGCCAGTACATGTCGGCTATTTTTTATCACGACAAGGACCAGCAGATTGCCGCGGAATCTGCTCTGAGCAAGCAAAAAAAACTCGCTTCAGGAGAGATATTTACGAAAATAACAGCGCTGGAAAAGTTTTATCCGGCAGAGGATTATCACCAGAAATACTATCTGAAGCAGGAGGATAGCCTCCTTGCCGAGTACCGGGAGATATATCCCGATCATGCGGATCTCGTGAATTCAACCGCAGCCGCAAGGGTAAACGGCTATTGCGGCGGATTCGGAAGATCGGAGAGACTTTCAGAAGAAATGGAGCTTCTCGGCCTTTCGGACAGGGGAAAGCGGATACTGCAAAGAATGGTTGTGCCCGTGCTGATCAAGGGAGACAGCTGCCCGTTCAGTGCCGCAGAAAAAACCGGTACAAGATGATCCCCGAAACGAACCCGCTGATATGGGAAATCCACGCCACCGAATCCGCCTGACCGAGAAAGCCGGAAATCTGGGTGATGAACCAGATTATCAGGAAGACAAGCGCGGGCATCCTGATCGGGAAGATGAAGAAAAGCGCGTGCACCCTCGCGGTGGGGTAGAGAAGAAGGTATGCCCCGAGGATGGCAGAAATTGCACCCGAGGCGCCCACGAGATGAGCTTCTGACCCGGGATAGATCGCTTCAAAAGAGAGTCCGCTGATGATTCCGGTGAGGAGATAGAAGACGAGGAACCCGATCCACGACATACGGTCCTCGATGTTGTTTCCGAATATCCATAAAAAAAGCATGTTGAAAATGAGGTGTCCGGGACCGGCATGCATGAACATGTAGGTCACGAGGGACAGATATGGATTGATCCAGTTCGATTCGCGCAGGTTGCCGTGGTGCAGCTCATAGGGGATCAGGGCGAACTGGCTGCTGATCGTCTCGAAGCCGTAGGGGCCGAATACCTGGTAAACGAATATTGCAATGTTTCCCGCGATCAGGAGCAATGTGATAAAGGGGAAATGGCGCGTGGGATTAACGTCTTTATACGGTAGAAGCATTATTTCAACACCGATGTTCCGTCATAGAGAAATTTTTTCTGGGCGAAGTATTTGTCGCCGAACCCTGAAGCAACGTAGCAGCCTCCGCCGATCCTCGCCTCGTTGTGCACCAGGCAATCCTTGCCGATGAGGGTTATGCCCGCAAAGAGCGATTCCGGGAAATCGCTGTTTTTTATCGGCGCGCTTTCGGTGCCGATTTTACAGTTCATGTCGATGTCGTAGCGTACGTTTTCAGGATCGCGGTTTGTGCGCTCGTCGATGATCGAGCGGTAGATGCGGGCGCCTGGGCCGATCTTGACGAAAGGCAGGATTATCGAATCCCTGACCTGGGCTCCCTCGCCGATTTCGACGCCCGGGTATATGATGGAATTGGAGACCGTGCCGTTGATCGTGCAGTGATCCGACACGAACGAGCCGGACACCCTCCCCATAGGGCCTACAGAAGCGAATCCCCCGGAGTCGATCTTGCTCTGGATTATTTTTTCCTCATAGAGCAGATTGAATATTTCAGGATTGAAGATAACGTCCCAGTGAAGGTCGTAATAGTCCGGTACGCTTTTTATCGGCCAGTACATGGCGTTGATCGAACCGGTTTTTACCCCGGCGTTGACCATGATGTTGATGACCATCTCGAATATGTTGGGGGATGTGCGCTTTTCGTCAATGGCCTGGTTGACGGTTTTCAGGAGCGTCTTCTGGTCGATGACCAGGACCTTGTATGCCATGCTCGCCCGGTCGCCGATCTGGATTTTGAACAGCATGGCCCGCGATTTCCCGGCGCGGTATTTCTGCAGAATGCTCTTGAAATCCAGGATTGAAGGGATATCTCCGTTGTAAATAACGTAATATTTCGTGTTGCTGTCAAGAATCAGGTTGTAGCAGGTGTTCATGTCTGAGTATTCCCTGGACACGACCCTTATCGGAGGAAATTTCATGCCGGCAAAGGGACCGTATCTTTCAACGTAGCTTTCGAGGGATTCGTCTTCAGTGCTGTATATGAAAGTGGTCCGTGCAGCTGCGAAAAAGGAGTTTCTCAGCGTGAAGTCAATGACCCTGAACCTTCCTCCGAAGGGAAGCATGTACCGTGACCGAGTGTCGGTCAGGGAAAGCAGGGAATTATCCTTTGGTCCGGGATAAGATATGATGGTGACGTTGTCCATGTTGGTCCTGACAAGAGTTGTCCTTCATGACATAATCTATCAAGAAAAAAATCAATAAAAAAATTATGCGCCGTACGCGGCCGTCGCCTCGATCTCGACCCTGGCTTTTAATGGCAGCGCCGCTGCCTGGAAAAAAACGCGGGCGGGGTAATTGCCGGTGAAAAATGATGCGTATATCTGGTTTATCGCCGCAAAATCGTTGATGTCAGTGACCATAATGACGGTCTTTACGATATCCGCATATCCAAGGCCCGCCTGCTCGAGTATGGCGCCGATATTGATCATGGCCTGGCGCGTCTGATCTTCGGCGGAACCTGACACGAGATTCTTCGTATCGGGGACAATGCCGAGCTGGCCGGAAATGAACAGAAAACCTCCGGCAGACACCGCCTGCGAATAGGGGCCTGCGGCCGCAGGGGCTTTCGCTGTGGATATTGTTTTTCTGGGCGCCATATGATTCTCCTTGCTTTGTGAGGATTTATCGAAACAAGCCATGTCAATGATTTCATGGATAATCGATACCGGCTGAGATTGTGAACCGGACTGTCACTGTATCAGAAGGCCTTTTTGCTGTCGAGGAGTATGGTGACCGGCCCGCTGTTGACGAGCGACAATTTCATGTCTGCGCCGAATATGCCGGAGCTCACGCGCTGATTCCTTTTTTTCAGCGTATCCATGAATTCGTTATAAAAAGGCTCGGCGCGTTCAGGGGGCATGGCTTCGGAGTATGAAGGCCGCCGGCCCTTTCTCGCATCGCCGTAAAGCGTGAACTGCGATACGACAAGGATTTCGCCTCCGGTTTCTTCGAGCGACATGTTCATGACTCCGTCGGCGTCATCGAATATTCTCAAACCGGCCAATTTATTGATGATATATTCGCAGTCGCCGGCGGAGTCGGTATGGTGAATGCCGAGAAGCACCGCGATTCCCGGCCCGATTTCGCCGACGGTTCGTCCCTGGACCGAAACAGACGCTCTCAGGACTCTCTGTATCACAGCCCTCATGGCGAATCAGGAGTGCGCCTTGAGCTTTTCAAGAAGGGCCGCTTCGGGCTGAAGGCCGATGTACCTGTCCACTTCCTTCCCGTTCTTGTAAAGAATCAGTGTCGGTATCGACGATATATTCAGCTTCTGGGCCAGTTCCGGACTTTCATCGGTGTTGATTTTCATGATGGAGACGCCGGCCGCATCGGACTGGGCAATTTTTTCGAGAATGGGGGTCTGCATTTTGCACGGTCCGCACCATGGGGCCCAGAAATCGACAAGGAGCAGGCCGCCTTTCTGAATCATATCATCGAATACCGTGCTGTCGCCGTTGATCATTTTGCTCATTACATACCTCTTTTTTTATGAACGGGTTATATGTGATGGCCGGTTAATGAGATGGTATCCGCCGGCCATGTCTAATTTAATGGACTCATTGCGTTTTTTTTGCAATTATTTTTTTAGGCGTGCTTAAAAACTGCTTACCTGATTTTCGAGAGGAAAGCTGTCTTGTCATCGCGGCAGATCCCATCTTGCAGGGAAAGAGGCAATAGAAAAGTAAAATAATGATTATAATGAATCCGCCCTCATGCCGATATTTAATGAGAAGTATCATATCGGTTCCTGAACCGATCATCGAGGTATTGACTGATGAAAAGAACAGCCGTACTGACATTCATGGTCGTCATGATTTCCCTATGCCTGCCTGCCCAGGAGAATAAGCAATCGGTGTCGATCCCGGAGGGTTACGGATCGATAACATGGGGTACTCTGTTGAGCGGTGCGAGAAGCTCAATCAGAGGAAAAATGGTCTTCACCGATGAAAAAAGCGTCATAGTCACAAAGGACGGCGAGTTGAAGTACACCTACGGCTTTTTCTATGTCGATCCCGGTGAGACGGAGGCTGAAGCGGCAAAAGAGGGGGAATCTCAGCAGGCCCCTGCAAAAGTCGATGAGGGAAAGCTTTTTTACGTGATACTGAGTTTCCCGTATCTCAATCTGCAGGATGTCAGGAAAAAGTACACCGAGAAATACGGCGCGCCGAACATCGAAAATGTCGAAAAAAACCAGGGAGCGGTAGCCTGGGACGATCCCAAGTCCATAATCGTCATATGGGTCGACGATTACGAAGGCAAGCCCTACACGCGGCGCGTGTCATATGTCAGCAAGGAAATCGCGAAAGAAGTGAACGATTACTCTTTCAGGATGTTCAATAAAACCGAGCTGGAGCTTATCAAAGCTCTGGTCCCCTGAAAACGCCTTTACATGTGCACGATGAATACGGGGACGATCCCAATCCCGTTGTCGAGCCCATCGAGCGCCTTACCGATGACTGTCCCGATTCGTTCGAACGAGTTTATCGAGCCGGACATTCCGCAACCGGGAGTGTTTGAGGTCACGATGAAGTCGCCTGCGTTCACCGGCTTGTTCCGCGCGTCGACCTTGCACATCGCTTTTCCGGCAAGGGCCACAGGATAAATTTTTTTCTCGCTGCCGCTGTTGTCCACGGAAAGCGACGGGTTGCCCGATATCAATCCTATCACGGCCCTGTTGTATTCCTTCCTTGACCGGGAGAGCACGCTTTTCCCGGTTTCGCTCGCAACGAGAATGTCTCCGGCGGAGAGGTATTCCTCGTCGTCGACCTCGAAGTACTCCACGATATTCATTGGCGAGGACTGGTTCGTGTCATCCGGGGACCTGCGCAGTGCGATGCGTCCGTGAAATTCCGAATGGCCTTTTACCAGGAGGGCTCTGCCGTTACCCATCAGGCTGAGCGACTTGTCATAGGCTTCAAGGCTGCCGTAGCCTTCGGCCACGAGGGAGAAATCGTGCTCACTCGAGAAAACGCCGCCTGCTCCGAACCGGGAAATCCCGAGGACGCCGCATCCCCTGACCGTCTCGTTTCCAGAGGACTGCCCCCGAACGCCGACATGGCCGCCGTGGCCGACGACCCCGTAAGTGTGGATTTGGTCCTGTGATCCGGCTCCGGCGACACCGGCCACGCCTATCGATCCTGAGAGTTTCGAGTCATTATGGCCATGAATAACCGATGATCTGTCCGACGGAGGAGTGATTTCACGGAATGTTTCGTTTTTCGACTGGCGGACGCTGAGCGATCCCGTGTGGCTGCTGAATTCATGTTCGAGCAGGGCGTACTCGTGCGTGTGTGGAAGGGGTTCCCGTTGGTTGTAGAGCCTGGGGTCATTGGCCTGAACCGCAACCCCCGGTTTTATCTCGTTGCTTTTCGCAAGCCGCACGATGCCGGTGTTCTCTTCGGATGCGGGCATAAGCCTTCGGTCATTGCCCTGGACAGCGACCCCGGCGCTGTCTTCGCCGTTTTCAGCGAGCTCGACGATGCCTCTGGAGGTGGTTGTTGCGTCCTTGAGCCTCCGGTCGTCGCCCTGGACAGCGATACCGGGCCGGTCTTCGCCGTCTTCGGCGAGCTCGACGATGCCCTTGGCGGTGGTTGTTGCGTCCCTGAGCCTGCGGTCATTGCCCTGGACCGCGGTTAAAATCGAATCCTCGCCGTTCGATGCAAAACGCATGATGCCTTTGATCTTTTCGGTTGCGTCCTTGAGCCTTCGGTCATCGCCCTGTATAGCGACACCGGGCCGGTCTTCACCGTCTTCGGCGAGTTCGACGATGCCTTTTGTCGTGGTGGTTGCGTCCCTGAGTCTGCGGTCATTGCCCTGTACTACAACGCCCGGGCTGTCTTCGCCGTCCTCAGCGAGTTCAATTATGCCCCTGGTCACGGTGGTGGCGTTTTTGAGTCTGCGGTCATTGCCCTGGACCGCGGTCAGCGGGGAGTCCTCGCCGTCTTTGGAGAGACGAACGATGCCCTTGGCCGATTCTGAAGCGTCCTTAAGCCTGCGGTCATTGCCTTGGACTGCGGTCAGCGGGGAGTCTTCGCCGTCTTTGGAGAGACGAACGATGCCCTTGGCCGATTCTGAAGCGTCCTTTAGCCTGCGGTCGTCGCCCTGGACCGCGACTCCCGGCCGGTCTTCGCCATTTTCAGCGAGTTCGACGATGCCTTTGGCGGTGGTTGTTGCGTCCTTGAGCCTGCGGTCGTCGCCCTGGACTGCGACACCCGGCCGGTCTTCGCCGTTTTCAGCGAGTTCGACGATGCCTTTGGCGGTGGTTGTTGCGTCTCTGAGCCTGCGATCGGCGCCCTGAACCGCGGTCTCTTCGGATGTCTCTCCGTCTTCGGCGAACCGGACAATGCCCTTGATGAGAGTGGTTGCGTCCCTGAGCCTGCGATCGTCGGCCTGGACGACGGTGCCGGGTTTCTCGCCGCCGTTGGGTGACAGGACGCAGATTCCCGGCGCGGATGTCGTTGCCTGATGGAGCCTGGGGTCGTTACCGGTGATCACGCTGTTTTCACTGTATAAACCCGGCGGGCAAATCTTCACGATGCCGAAATTTTTTTCCGTGGCTTCGGTTATGCGCGAATCGTTTGACTGAACGGCCGCTCCGGGTGAAGTTTCCCTGTCATACGCGAGACGCACGATTCCTGGCCGGAGTTCGGTCGCCGTTTTGAGACGGGTGTCCGATGCCTGCACAGCGGTGAATTCCAGGTCGTCACCGTCTTCGGAGAACTGGACGATTCCCTTGAAAACCGTGGTTGCGTCACGCAGGCGTCTGTCGCTGCCCTGGACGACCGCTCCAGGAGTCTGGTCACCGTCGCTGGCGAGTTTTACGATGCCGGACTGGAAAACCGATGCATGCTGGACCATGTCGGCCATATTGTGCGAGTGGAATGGATTGAAGGGCGCGGCGCAGATCTGTATTTCTGAAAACCGGACAGCGAACTGGCCGCCGGAGTACGAAACCGTTCTGGATTCGATTCGAATCATTTTAGCCGGGGTTATGTCGATGTCCCAGTAGTATTTTTTGAAAGGCTCGGATTTGAAAGATCTTTCTTCGATAAGGGGAACCCATATGTCGCTGTCGGCGCTCACGATGATCGAGAAATCCTCAGGGAATCCCTTGATCGAGGAACCGAGAACGATTTTGCTGACCGGGCTCACCTGGCCGAGGTCTATGAAGACCGTTTCGATTGAGCCGTTCGGTTTTGCTTCCGACTCCCAGTACGTGTCGACCTGGGGATTGAAGAGATTCTTTGCGTCATTCCCCTGGGCGGTGCTGGTCGTCTCGATGGCCGAAACGCCTGCGATGCCGCACAGGCATCGGCCGATTTCAACGACGTATGACCCGTCTGCGCGATGCAATTCGAGAAACGTGACGCGCAGATACCGTATCTGCATGATGGGCACGTCAATATGGTAAAAGTCGGTTTCGAGAGTGAAATTTTTTTCAGAGCGGATTACTTTCCACGTCTCTCCGTCAAGGCTTGCTTCAATTCTGAACTCGGCCGGAAAATACTTTCCTCTGGAAGGTGAGGGGTCGAGCCTGATGAAGTTGATATATTCGGGCCGATGATAGTCAATGCTGAAATGTTCGGTGACGGGGCTCGGCCTTTTCTGGCTGCTCCAGTATCCTTGCTCAACGAGGAGGTACTTCGCAGAATGGGTATCGGCCATTTCGCTCGAGCATTTATGGATGCTCCCTTCGAGGAGCTTCCGGCGGCTAATATCTATGTATTCCATTACAACCCCTGATTTCATTGATGTCTTTATTACGGGATTCTTCACGATACCCGGTGAAAGCGCCGCGTGTCAAATGTTTTCCGTGTCTTTGCAGGCGGCTGTATATTGCTTTTCAATGAGGTACTGGTTCATGCCGCAGCGGTGTAATCATAATGAGGAAGCGATGATCAAAAGCGCTGCGACCGCGATCCTTATCACGGCCTCGGTGATGATCATCTTTTTCAGCGCCGGGGCTGTTATTTCGTTTTCAACCGATCCGAACATCTCCCTGAATTTTTCAGGATATATGAGCAGGAACGGGCCTGTGCAGACCACGAAGCAGCCGATGATGAAAACCGCGGTTGAAAGGGGGCCGTCGTAGATCGTAAGCGGGAATCCGCCCGCGATGAGGACCAGGCCGTGCACGAAGAAAAAACGGCTCATGCTCCATTTTTTCCACAGCATGAACGCCTTTGCGGGAAACACAAGCTCAAGAAGGCCCAGGGCCGCGAGAAAAATGCCGAGGGCGAAAATATAGGTGGTCAGCACGCGTATCCCCCACGTATCCAGCCCGAGAACTCGGTCCTCAATCTCTCGATGTCGCGGTCCCTGGTCAGGTTGTGGTCGCCGTCTTCGATGTACAGGGCCCTGAACGGGGATTTCAGCGCGGCGGCGAATTCGAGCGCGTTGGCGAAGGGCACCACCGTGTCCAGCTTGCCATGGATGAGGAGTACCGGGCAGTCGATGGCGCGCACCGCCGCCTTCATGTCGATCGCGGCTATCTCCCGGAAAAAGCTGTTGTTTATGAGAAAACCTTCGAGAAGGGT
Source organism: Spirochaetota bacterium (assembly GCA_022709405.1). Taxonomy (GTDB): domain Bacteria; phylum Spirochaetota; class UBA4802; order UBA4802; family UBA5550; genus JAKLIV01. The sequence goes on along the minus strand of JAKLIV010000076.1, from coordinate 8,547 downwards.
CTGGCCGTTTTCAGGGAGATCGCGCGGGTCGGATATCGGCGAGTTGCCGGTCAGCAGACCGGTCAGGTCGAGCGGCGCCGCGATGGAGATGAGCGAGACCGGCGATGGTTTTTGCCCGGCACAGAACAGGATCGCCGCAGCTGCGCCCATGCTCGAACCCATCAGGTGGATTTCGGAAACGCCGCGGCCCCGGAAAAAATCGGCGGCGTCGGCTATGTCCCTGACGCACTGGATGAGCGATATCTCCGCGATGGAGCCCTCGGACTCGCCGGCATACGAGAAATCGAACGCAAGGACCCTGAAGCCGGCGTCGACGAGCGATTCGGCCATCCTGGTTATCTTGTATCCGTCCTTGGTGGAAAAAAGGCCATGGCAGAATATTACGCCCCTGTTTTCTCCGCCATCCGCAGAATATATCCTCCCTGAAAGGCGCGCGCCACGGCTGTTGCTGAAGAAAACTTTTTCAGTGCGGACCGTCATCAGTCGTTGCTCAGCTTGATCAGCGGTTCGAAGTAGCCGTCGGAGTTGTTGCCGTCGATGCGTATCTTTACGGGTACTATTTTGAGGATTTTTTTTCTGTTTTTTTCGTTCATCGAGGCCCGGAAAATGAAGGATGACGAATTGGCCTTCTGGAATCCGCCCGGGTACGAGGCGGATGCAATGTCCTTCGCACGTTTCATCTCGTAGATGTTGATAACCAGATTTTTTCCTTCGATCGAATACACGCCCTTGAACACCAGCGCCTCGTTGCCGAGGTACAGCGTTACCAGTGATTTGTAGTTGTTCTGGAACCTGAAAGTGTACCCGTAATTGCCGCCGTATATAAGGCTCCATTTTCCGATCAGGGACTTGTAATTGATCGGCGTGTCTTTTTCTGAGGGGCTGTTATCGGAAACGTCGTTTTCCTGTTCGTCATGGACCGTAACCGCCGGGTTGGACTTTTGTTCGTCTCCTGACGAGCAGGAAAGCATGAACAAAAACGCAACGAGGGCGGACATTAAAGCAACGGCGGCTTTTTTCAGGCATGTTTTCATATGCGAACCATACGGGATTTAACGCATATTAGGGCCCGGTGCGGTCTTTGTAAAGTGAATTTTCATGCAAAGAAGGTCAGAATCGGTCGCGGATTTTTTTCGCCTCTTCGGCTGCATATGTGTCGGCGTAATTTTCCAGTAGATAATCAAGCACCGCTTTCGCCTCTTTCCGATTGCCCTTCAGGTAATAGGTCCTGGCGAGCCCGTAATAGGCCTCGGCCCGTATCATGGTCTCGGGATAGCGGTTCACCAGCGCCTGGAAAGTCACGAGCGCGTCATCGTAGCGCTTCAGGTTGATCATTTCCACATGGCCCTTCCGGTAATATGCGCTGTCGGCGTCCCATGTGTCCTCATAGGTCTCGATAAAATTTTTGTACGCTTCGACCGCCTCGGCCCACCTGCGGGCCTTTTCGAAAAGAAAAGCCTTTTCCATGAGCTCCATGCTCAGCGGTTTCAGCCGTACGCTGCGGACAATGATTTCCTTGGGCCTGATGTCGAGCGTTTCTCTGTACGTTTCGCGCGATCTGCTGCGGACCATGATTTCATGCTTTCCCTTCGACAGGGACGCAACAAGGGGAGTTGATCCCGCTGGTTCGCCGTCGATCAAGACTTCGGCCTGGTCCGGTACGCTTTCGATCTTCAGGGTGCCGATCCGGTTGTTCAGGAGGTCCTCCACCGTGAGGGCTATGTCAATCGCGGCGGGCCGCAGCCCTTCCCGCGAGGCGATTTCCCTGGCGCCCATGTGTATGACCCTGCCGTCCCTGGTGTCGTGGACACGATAGTTGATGCAGATGAGGTCCTTGAACACCCGTATTTCGCCCGTGAGCTTGTATTCGATCCCCTGAAGGCTGAAGCTGTCGTCCGATCCGTCGTTTTCGATCACGCCCGCCATCTCGAGCGCCTTTTCGTTTACGAGCGCCCTGGAGTACGTCCGCTCCACGGTCGTGATCATGTAGTATGACCCGAGGTTGCTGTTGAGTATCTCGGCGAACGCGCCGCCGTATCCAGTCTGCGCGGCGTCGTTGTTGGAGTCCTTGAATCGGTGCACGGTGAGTACCGGCCTCTTGATCGCAGGGTCCTCCCTCTGCGCCGCGTAGTCTCTGGTTAGCTGCCTGTCGATGTACCAGGAAATATCCTCGATCGCCTTGCTGATGCTGTACATGCTGCATCCCCTCGAGTGGACGATTTTCCATGTGTCGACGTTTACGGTGCGTGCGTCGACCTCGTAGATGTCTCCGAAGCGGGACACGCTGCCCACCGTGAGATAATCGATTTTCAGATCACCGGCCGAAGCCTTGATCGTTTCAGGACGGGTAAGGCCGAGCTGGACGCGGGTTATGCCGTCGAGGTAGTCTTTTATCGCGTCCCTTTGCCTGAGGCTGAATCTTTTCGAAGCCGCGTATTTGTTTTCAAGCGTGGCGGTCACGGCTGAGCCGGCCCTGATATTCTCGGAAGCGTAGGTGAGCGAATCGTCGAATACGGCCACGGCGAGCCTGATCCTGGCTTCCTGGGAGTACAGGAGACCGATGGTTGCGGCCAGAACGATGACGAGCGCCGTTTTTTTCATCGTCATCCCCCGAGCGCCTCGATCCAAGACTTCACGAGCCTGCGGTCTTCTCCGTTCGGCCTGAGCTCCAGGTATTTTTTGTACTGGGGGATTGCGGATGCGGGATCTTTAAGATGGATGTCGTAGATGATGCCCATGTTTTTATAGGGCCGGGCGAAGTCGGGTTTTGACCTGACCGCAGCCTCGAAGGATTTAATCGCGCCGGAATGGTCGCCCATGAGGCTTTTAATGACGCCGGAATTGTTGTGCGCCATGTAAAGATCCGGGTCGAGCGCCGCTGCCCGGTCGTATTCTGAAAGGGCCTGTGCGTATGATTTTTTCCGGTAGTATGCATTGCCGAGTTCGAAGTGCGAAGGCGCGAACCCAGGGTCAAGGCCGATGGATACGATGAGCTCGCTGACCGCCTCGTCGTCGCGGCCGGCGGCGAGATACGAAGCGCCGAGCAGGTAGTGCGAACGGGGAATGTTTGGCTGGTACTTGACCGCTTCGCCCGAGCTTTTGCGGCACGCCGGGAAGTCTCCCTTTTCGGCCTCGATGCCGGCGATTTCGGTGAGGATCCCGGCGCGCTCGAAGTCGTTTTCGGCCTGACCGAGCTTTTCCCTGAGCGATGAGATTTTCCTGTTCAGCTCCGCAGAGGCGGCGCGCGCCGTTTCATCGGACAGCAGGTCCGCGCCGGATTTTTTGCAGGCAGGCAGCAGGGTCGAGCACAGGATCAGGGCGCAGGCAAAAATTTTTTTCATCGGTTCATTCCGGGATTGTTCAATGGATTTTGAATGAATAAATGATTAAATACGATCAGTCAAGTAATAAACGACGCCGTGCGCCAAATCCCTATTTTCGCTTGACCGCATCTGTCGACCTCACTATCATCCGTCAAAAAAACGGAGAAGCCCATGCCGGATAACAATTCGAACAATACCTCAGTTGAATCTGCCAAACAACCGGGTGCGGGAAAGTTCCGGTCGATCGTCTTTTACGCGCTTGCCATCAAGTCCCTGATACTGGTCCCGGCTTTCCTGCTCCTGTCGCTGCTGATTTTTCTTTTGACATCCGATGCGTTCTACACGAGCATCCTCAGTCGATCAGATCTGGTAAGCACGTTCGTCAAGGCGAAAAAGTGGGGCATGGATGCCCGGATCAGGGAGGAAATCGAAGACAAGACGCAGCTCGAATCGTTCAGGCGAGAGTATGAAAAGATCAAAAATGACTTCGAGGACAAAAAGGAATTCTTCGCAAGGCTGAACAGGACCGTGGAATACGACCGCCTGGAGCTCCAGAGAAAGGAGCTCTCGAAGCTCTCCTGGAAAAAAGCGCCTGATGTTTTCAAAAGCGAGGATGAATTCAAGAAGTACCGGAAAGAGGAGCTCGGCAGGCTCGACGCGCTGATCGATGAAATCGACGCATACCGGAAAGATAATAAAAGTGAAATCAGCCAGGCGGAGGACGACCTCGACGATGCCGAAGAGGCGTTTGAGGATTCCAGGAAACTCCTCGAGGAAAAGGATGAACAGGCCCGCAGGATCGTCCTGTCGCATGAAAACTCCCTGACCGGCAAAATTTACGCGGACCTAAACACGGTGAGCCCGGTGCTCACCCGCGAGCTCAATGAAAGGATAATTGACGGCCCGGTAAAAGACGAGATCGGAAAATTCATATCCTTCATGACTTCATATGACGAACAGGTCGCAGCGGGAAACGTGTACCGCAATCCCTTCAACATAAACATTCCCTCGTTTCAGGAGCGGGTCAGGGTCGTGGTTCCCGAAATCCGCGTGAGCCTCTGGGTCGAGGACGAAGTGAACGGCATCAGGCAGAAAAGACACCTTCTGAGCGAGATTTTCGTCGAAAAGATCGGCGCGATTCCCGGCCTCAAGACAAAAGACATGTTCGTCAATCTGTTCAGGTTCTCGGAGTCCGGGATGGGCGAGAGCGTGGGCAGGTCATATCTCGGCAAGGCCGGGCTTTCGATCAGGGACGGCGTGATAGTCATGGAAAGGACCGAGCTTGCCGGGCGCACGGCGCGCATCATGGAAAAGGCCATGATCGCCGCCACATACGCCAGGTACGCAAAATACGCCCTTGCAGCAGCCGCACTGGCGCTGCTCGTCGTTCTCACTGCATATCCGACCCCCGCCCGGAAGAAGCGCATTCATGTTTCACGGGTGCTGATCTATCCTTCGATCGCGATGCTGGTGCTGACTGCCGGGGTGATCGCGGCGTCGTGGATGCCCGAGAGGTTTTTCCCGACGATGATGTCTGATCCGCTGATAAACATATACGCGGGTGAAATCCTCTTCGTGCTGTGCCTGCATCTTGCGCTTCCGGTCGCGGCCCTTTTCGGGCTGCTCCTTGCGGCCGGCATCGGGTTGAGGATTTCTACCGGCCCGGCCCCTGCGGATGGTGTTCCTTCAGATGCGGTTAAACAGGAGATAGGCCGCGCGGTCGCGGATTCGGGGAGCGCCGGACAGGAAATCCCGGGCGCGTGAGCGGAACGGCTCCGACGTTTCTTGCTTCGTCATTTTTGTGCGGGAGCGAAATCGAGCGAGCGCAGGAACCGGTCGTTGAACTTGTCGTGCAGGTCCACGACTTTAATGCTGTCGCGCAGCCTGGCGGCCAGTGCGCGAAAGTCCTGCGACATTCCGTATTCCTCCGCGGCCCTGAGGCTCGTGTTGCCCAGGAAATGCCAGCGCGCCGACGAGAATCCGGGAAGAAACTTCAGCTGCGCGAAATTGTCCAGGTCCAGGTGCTCCCCGAAGGCCCCTGCGATGAACACGTTCTCTATCCGGTCGGCGGTGATTTTCGCCTCGTCGAGAAGCATTTCGGCGGCCGCCAGGCTCGCGCCCTTGGCGAGCTGCACGTTGCGGATGTCCTTCTGGCTCACGAAAACGTTCGGGGTCAGGACGATTTTTTTAGCGCCGTGATCCACGGATATTCCATCCGGGACCGGGGCCGTTCCCGGCGGGGAGAACGAACCGTCGGGCGCGACAATCCCGGCGCGTATCATGATCGCGATCAGGTCGACGATTCCCGTGCCGCTGATGCCGGTAGGCTGCGCGTTGTCGATGACCGAAAATCTGACATGACCGTCCGTCACGCATACGTGGTCTACCGCACCCGGGTCCGCTGTCATGCCGCATTCGATGTTCATACCCTCGAGCGCAGGGCCCATCGCGCAGGACGCTGCGTAAATCCCCCCTTCGCCGTCACGCAGGAACATTTCGCCGTTGGTCCCGATATCGATGAAGAAAACGCTGCGGTCGTGGCCAAGGTGATGCACGAATGCGAGCCCGCCCACGAGGTCTCCTCCAAGGAAAGCCGAAGCAGCCGGAAGGGCCCTGACCACGGTCTTTTCGTGGCTGCCGGGCACGGCTTTTCGGACAGTCGCAGGGTCGAAATCGAGCACTCTTGCCCGGTAGGGAAACGCTCCCAGTCCCCGAACGTCGAGCCCGAGCAGAAGGTAGATCATGGTCGTGTTGCCGGAGAAAACGATTTCCCTGACCGCGCCGGGCCTGATCTTGAAACGGCTGGTAATCTCGCGGTGCACGTCGGAGAGTTCCTGGCGCAGCAAAGAGGTCATTGCAGCCGCGGCTTTTTCGTCGGCGCACGCCGCGATCCGTGAAATCACATCATGGCCGAACCTGCGCTGCGGATTCAGGAAAGAGCAGATGTCGTAGCGCCTGGCCGAGATGCGGTCCACGAGAGAGGCCTGTATCGACGTTGTTCCTATATCGAAAGCCATGCAGAATTCGGATCCTGCATTCAGCTCGTGGCGGTCCATTCTGCATCCGGAGCGTTTTTTTACCGGATAGATCACGGCGTCACCCGCGATCAGCGCAGAGCAGGCGAGGCGCATGGACGGGTCGGGAGCCAGCGCGGCTTCGGCATCGCTTTTGGGAGAGAGACCGCCCTGCGCCTTCACCAGGCATTTACCGCATACGCCCCTGCCGCCGCAGGGCGCGGGCGTGGAGTACCCATGGTCCTCGAGGATTTCGAGGATGGGCGTCCCCTCCGGATACTCGAAGGTTTCCCCGACTGGCATTATGGTGACCGTGTGCCTGATCATTGCGCGGTTTTCCTGCTCCGGTTAGTATGGGCAAGACGCCGCAATATTCAATCTTTTTTCTGTGGCCATGCATGGGAATTACCGGTAACTGGAGCTTCCAGTCTTCGTGAATTCCGGCTTGATGGAATACGGGAGGATCAGATCGTCAGGATGAGAAGTTTCGTATGCGGTCGAATAAAATTCCGTCAGTCAGGATCAGAAGATGTTCGCTGAATCGATGAAGATATAGTTCATGGTATTTGAAGAATCGGGGTTGACCGATATGGCTCCCGAGGAAAACAGCTTCTTGATGTCCGGCGTATGCCCGTTGAATATCCCCGATATCTTCGTTTTGATGCGGTTGAACTGGTCAAGCGGCAGCATGTCCACGATGGTGATGAAAGACGCCAGGGTCGCGTTGTGCATCATGATGTTTTTCATATGACCCGGTCCGAGCATGAGGATCATGTTTGCCGCCCCCTTGCAGACGTCGCCGTAGAAGATGTTCTCGCTTTCACCGAATTCAAGGATGCGGTCGTAAAGCCTGAAAAGCCAGGATATATGGCCCTCGTCCATTATTCTTCTAAGGCCGGTTTCGGCGAATACCGAAAGGATGATGCACGAATTCAGTCCGGATGGTACCGGATTTTTCCAAACATTTTCACGGTCGAATGAATGAGCGAAATCTATCGCATCCTTGAGAGAGGGGAATTCCTTTTTCAATTGGTTCCAGTTGCCGAAGATTTTTCCCAGCGATGCGAGGCCAGCCAGCGACAGCAGCTTGAGGTCCAGGGTTATTTCTTCCATGAAGACTTTATAATAAAATGAAAGGAGGGATTCGGCCCTGAACGGTATAAGCGTCCTGATGATATCCTTCTGAAGATCGGGATGATCGTCATATTCTCTGGCGAGCTTTTGCACGAATTCTTCCATATGGAAATGCCTGATTATCACCGTGTCCTCGTGATAAAGCTTGCGTTTTGGCAGATTGCTCTTGTATACGTTCTCTCCTTGGAATATGTCGATGAAAACCCTGAGTCTTGAATACAGATCTTCAAGTATGTACTCGTTGATGCTTTCGTCACGGCCTTTTTTCTGGGATATTTCGAACACTATCTGGTCGAGCAGTTCAATGAAATTTATCGAAAGCTCGTCCGGCTCGACGAGTATGTCCGGGCCGAAGTATTCTCCTATGTAGTTGGACAGGTATTCCGCCGCCATATGCAGGGCGGATTCCCTGGATGCGGTGATATTCATGAATGAATAGCAGTGAAATGCGAGATCTTGAAGGCGTTCTCGCGTCAAAATGGATTTTGCACTGCCGTTCATGGAAAAATTCTCTTTTACAGTATATTAAATCGATATCCGGCAATGTTATAGTGGCATGGTTTTATGTCGAGATTTTTTCACCCCGATACTCATGTTTTTTTCATTAAGCCGGAAAATTTTTTTAAAATTCAGACGCCCCGTTCGTATAACGAATGAGGCGTGTGAATAATGAAGAGGCTATGGATTTTACTTTTTTTCATAATCCTGCTTTTTCGGCCCATCCAGGCCGGTTTGATGATCAATGAAGCGGTCACTGAAACGGCAAGCGATTGGGTTGAAATCATTTTTACCGGGGAGCCGGGAGAATGCATGGATGTGTCGCCGTTTTTCGTCACAATGTATTACGGCACCAACGAACGGCTCTCGACGGACCCGGTCAGTATATGCACCGATGACCGGCCCGATACGGGTTATGATGACCGGTTTGTCGTGGTCCATCTTTCTGAGCCTTCAATCCCCGATGAAACGGACCTTACCGGAGACACGGACAAAAACGGCCGCCTCGACGTTTATTGCAACAATTATTACGGGAGTCTGTGGAACAGCGACGGCGTGGTGGCTATCGATTCCGATGA
>JAKLIV010000075.1 GCA_022709405.1 Spirochaetota bacterium | reverse complement strand
TTCATGCTATTAATTCTCCTTTAAAGCCTTTGTTTTATTTTGTTTTTGGTAAATCCATCATAAAACAGGCCCGGAAAATTAATAGCATTTTTCACTCTTTTCTCTTCATCCTATGGGACAGCAGTGAATTTTTTTATTTATTATGACGGCGATATTTCTGCATCCGATATCAAATCGGCAAGGATTTATGTCACTGCTGAGAATTATTATTGGACACTACACCCTGACAAGATGCTTGATACAGAGAAAAAAATGATTGGTGGATGGTTCAAATTTTTTTCTAATAACCCTAATGTATTACCAATCGGTCAGCTTAAAGCGGAGATAATCCTGAATAATGGTGAAAGATCCTCATTATATAAAACCATACCTGCCCCAGGAAGCACTTTGACCGATGATTTTTCCTATGTTTATACACCTGAGGAGATAAGCTCATATTCTCAAGGTACACCATTGATCCAACGAGCAGTAGTGGGGGCAAGTACAGTACAAACATCAACCCAAACATTATCGATAAATTTTAGTGTTAATGACAATAATGTTTATAATGGAATTGTTTTGTTTTACGATGCGAACGGCTCACCCGTGGGGTATTCAGCAGAAGAATTCAGAGACCACAATTCTACCAGTTTATCACCAATAATAAATTCCTTAAATACAGATGGAAGCACCAATACTATTACAATACAAAATTCAGATATTAAATATCAAAATGACGCAACGTTCAATGATATATCTAAATATATCGTCGTTTTAACAGATGGTAGCCAATATGCAGATCAAGGGCTTTATTCTAGTTACGATTGCAGTTCAATATCCGCTAAAGTTTCATTTACAACTTCCAATGATGATAAAACACTGACGTATTTGTATGTCGCAAATGTTAATTCAAACACTGTAACATATTTCAATGCGGCTACCGGTGCCTATATAAATGGTACACTGGAAAATTCAAGTTTTTCTACAGGACATCGTCCTTCAGGGGTTGCGGTAAATGCTTCAAAGGATATCTTATATGTTACAAACTCTATTACAAATACTGTGACTTTGTATAATGCAACAACCGGAGATTATATCAATGGCAATTTCAAAAATTCAAGCTTTGCTACAGGGGATGATCCTTCAGGGGTTGCGGTAAATGCTTTAAAGGATATCTTATATGTTACAAACGCTATTACAAATACTGTGACTTTGTTTAATGCAACAACAGGTGGTTATATAAATGGCAATCTGGATAATTCCAGTTTTATTACTGAAGAACAACCCTTTGGAGTTTGCGTAAATCCGTCTTCAAATATTTTATACGTTACAAGTGAAATCTCAGATAGAGTAACATATTTTAATGCTACGACTGGCGCCTATCTGAATGGTACGCTGGAGAATTCAAGCTTCACTACTGGTGATTATCCTGTTGGTGTAGCAATCAACACATCGGCGAATATCCTTTATGTTGCCAATGCAGGATCAGGCACGGTAACATTTTTCAATGCGACAACCGGTGATTATCTTAATGGTTCACTAATTAATTCAAGTTATGCAAGCGGAACTGATCCATATGACGTTGCATGCAATTTATCCGAAAATATTCTGTATGTTACCAATTGTAATTCAAAAACAATTACCTATATAAATGCGACAAACGGTGATTATCTTAATGGTAATCAGATTGATTCAACTTTTACTACTGGAGATGGCCCTGCTATGATTGCCATCAATTCATCGGCAAATATTCTTTATGTTACGAACAGGACATCAGACACAGTGACTTTTTTTGATGCGGCAACTGGTGATTATCTTAATGATACTCTTATAGATTCAAGTTTTGTAACTGGAGGCAGGCCTTTCGGAATTGCTTATTTAGGGCACTGATTTTAATAAGCCCCGCATCCGGGGCTTATTTTGTCAATAGTTACCTATTCGGGCTGCGTGAAATAATCTTTTTGCGGGGTGTCACGACCAGTCGGGACGTGGACGCAACGGCCGGCCTGCAGAGATTCCCTCTCATTGTGTCCCGTGCAACGGGCTTCGGCAGAGGAAATTCCTAGATTTCAAGCGTCATGCACAGGATCAGTGCGAAGGCTGCTGTTCTCTTCATGGGCTGGTCTCCGGTATGGGTGTGAAATTAATATTTAATAGGACAAGCCCCATCAGTCAAGAAATAAAAGGGGGATGGGGCCCGTGCAGACCTTTATCGCCGGTGATGCAAATCGGATGCGATACCGTCATCCGCCTGTGCGATGTTGACCGGTGAAGGCAGGTGTAAATTGTTGTTGCAGGAAAAATTGCATGCCTCTATTATGATGTATTTAGCCTAACGTTTATTCCCATATATTTTTGGTTTTTTAGAAACCGAAATCATCCAGGACACGGGGAGCGAAACATGAACCTTAGATCGATACTTGCTGCGGGCATGATCTTTGCCGGAATCGTTTTTTTGCCGGGTTGCGATGGTACATCGGGAAGTGACAGGGATGACAACCCGGTCAGGGTCACCGGGGTCGGCATCAACAAGGAAATCACCGCAATGCTCGTGGGAAGCACTGAAACCCTGACTGCGATGGTATATCCAGGGAATGCATCAAACCGGAAGATCTACTGGGAAAGCAGCAATGAATCGACGGTATCTGTCTCGGATGACGGTCTTCTTACCGCCAGGGGAGTCGGCAACGTGGTGATAACCGCGACCACCGACGAAGGGGACTTCGAGGATGAATGCGCCGTCAACGTTTCAGTATCTACGGTCGCGGTTACCGGCATGGAATTAGACATGAGTTCATTGAAACTCCATGTCGACGATCGCTATTTGATCAAGGCATCGATAATTCCGATAGAAGCAACAAACCAGAACGTTTTATGGGAAAGCGATGATGAAAATATTGTCGAGGTGCACGGCGGACTGCTGACAGCCACCGGTGTCGGAACAGCGGTTGTTTCCGCGATCACGGCTGACGGGGGATTTATCGGCGAATGCACAGTGACCGTGTCTCCGAAGCTGGTCCCGGTGACCGATCTCACCCTGAACAGGTACAAGGCAGGCGTGCAAATCGGCAAGACCCTGCAGATATATGCTACCATTCACCCGTCGAATGCGACCAACCGTGTCATTCACTGGTATACTCCAAACAGTGACATAGCAACGGTAACGCAGTACGGCCTTGTTACCGGAATCGGTGCTGGCGAGGTAAATATACTCGCTGTATCGGACGATGGGGATTTCGGTGCTGAATGCTCGGTAACAGTTTCGCCAATAGCGGTCACGGGCGTGACCCTCGATGCGCACGACTGGGAGACACATGTCGGTGAAACTCTTCATCTCAACGCGACCGTATCCCCGGATGATGCGACGAACCGGGAAGTGTCATGGGAGAGCAATAATGAGGCCGTAGCGTCGGTTTCCCCTGAAGGGCTGGTAACAGCGAACGGTCTGGGCACCGCGAGGATCACGGTTTCGTCAGATGGCGGCGATTTCGATGATTCATGCGAGGTCAGCGTGGTCCCGGTGTACATTTCCGGATTTGAACTGAACAAGACTTCGACGACCATAGTATTCGGCAGGACCGAGCAGCTGGTTGCAACGATAAACCCGTCGAACTCGACTGTCCGGGACGTCACGTGGGAGAGCGATGATGAATCGATCGCGTCGGTATCGGACAATGGCATTGTGACTTCGAATGCCTGCGGCACCACGGTTATCCGCGCATGGATCGAGGATGAGCATGGTTACTACCAGGCGGAATGCGAGGTCAGGGTGGCGAAATATGAGTACGTGGCTTCAAGATGGATTTTTTTATCGATCGTTGACGTAAGCGACCCATTCAATCCCTTCCTCGCTAGCAGGTATGTAGCTGAAGGAACCATCTACGATACCACTGTCTACGCTGCATGTGTCAGCGGAGACCACGTCTATCTGGCAATGGGAGAGAAAGGCCTGGTCATACTGGACGTGAGCGACCGCACGAATCCTGTAAAAGTTGGGGAATATGAAACGATCAATGATGCACTGGATGTTTATGTGAGAGGCAATTATCTCATTGTTGCTGAAGAAAGAACTGTAGAAATTTTCGATATCAGCGAGCCTGAAGACCCATCATCCGTGTGGCATTATCAATCCTTGATAGGTGGTTCTATAATCGCATCTGTTGATCAGGATTATTTATATATTATCGAACCTTCAATGTTTTTTAATTTGTATAATATAAGTAATCCTGCGAGCCCTGTGTCGGCTGGTAGTAATATTACTAATCAATTATCGAGTGTTTCAAAAATAATTATAAATGGGAATACTGCCTATCTTATTCGAGATTCTGAATTAGTGATATGTGATTTAGAAGATTTAAATGATATATCTCCGGTTGAATATTATGATACTCCAGATACCATTCAGGGAATGTGTTTCAATGGTAATTATGCGTATATCAATGATGGCTATAATGCCGGGATGCTGATTGTAGATATGAGCATTAATACTGAACCGGTTCTTGTTGACACCTACCCATATATAGGTCATTACCCCTGGTTAAAAGTTGATAGTAACTATTTATATCTATCGGATGCCTACACCTTCATGATTTTTGATGTAAGCACTTCGTCAGAACCTTATGAAATTTCTTCTTTTGATGAACCGTTCAATTGAACAGTGACAGTATTCACCTGACAGTCACCTGAAAAATAACGGTTTACAAAGCGGGTGCAGGGCTGCAAGCCCTGCAAGCCCCCCTCAATCTGCTTGATAACGTATAATATCTTTCGCACATTTAGTGAATAAAAAGACATCAAAAAATACTTGATAAAACCATCCAGCCATGATTGACATAGTATTAAGCGGAGAAAAATATGAAACTGGTAGTAAACATCGATTCCAGAAATGAACGTGAAAAATTGAAAAATTATTTAAAAAAATATCCGGGAAAACTGTTGATCAGATCATCGACAAGGCCTATCGAATCGTTGATAGCCTTTGCAGAGCACAATGCTTACCGGGTAGAGAAAGTTGATATACCTTCCCGGAATGAACGTAATGAGCGGTAGATCTTTCGTTGATACAAATCTCTGGGTATATTTATTTAGCGATTCAGAATCTGTAGATGATAATAATAAAAAATCTGTCGTTGTTTCACTGCTGCGTAAATCTTCAGAAATCGTTGTATCCGGTCAGGTTCTTGCGGAGCTTGTGAATGTCTTTTTGAAAAAGACGGCTTTCTCTTATGAAAAAATCCAGCTGATAGTGCATGAAATCATTGAAACGGTAGAGGTTGTGCCTGTTGATGAGCAGGACATCTCTTATGCCCTGGATATCGCAGAACGATATAAATTATCATGGTATGATGCCCTCATTGTAGCGAGCGCTGTCTCCTCAGAAGCTGATATATTGTATACCGAAGATATGCAAAATGCATTGCAAATAGATAAATCGATTAGAATAACAAATCCTTTTGTCTCTTGACAGGGGAGGGTTTGCCGCTTTTTCACGGGCGAGGTTGATGCCGAAAACTTCGGCAGAGAATGGCCCTGGCGCGCCGCTAACCGGCGCGGGAGTTTTGGCCCGGAGTACCGGGCCGGGGTTGTGCTACTTTTTCACTGGCGAAAAAGTAGCCAAAAAGCCACTCGGTCGAGCGCTTTTTTGACATCCTGTCGCGCTCGACACTAACGGCCTCCTGCCGTGTCGCTCAGCGCCGCGGGGGGTTCCCCTCGGTAACCGCAATAATTCTTCTCACATTTATTTGAATTCCTCGATGACGATCCCTTTCTGGAAAATCTCCGATATGAAATCACCTTCGGACCTGTTGTTGAACTCATCCAGGCCGATGGCGTAAGGTTCAATCGACGAATCGGACAGCAGCCTCTTTACCGAGAGGAAGCGCATTTCCTTTATGTGGTTTTTTCCGAAATTCTCCGACACGATGGCGATATCGATATCGCTTTCTTTTCCCGGTTTTCCGTGTGCATGAGAGCCGAAAAGTATGGCATAGTTTATCGTGATATCCTTTTTCAGAACATCCAGGTATTCATGAATCTTTGATTCTACGATATGATCGATTTTACCCATTTCGCAAACGCCTCTGTCATAGTTATTATATGTGCTGCCTCATCTCTCGTCAACGCGTTTCGGATGTTTTCCTTGTATGTCGGGTAACGGGCTTCGATGTTCATAGGGTCGAGTTCGGCCAAAAATAGGATTTGATCATCGGTCATGGTTGATCTTATTTCAGTCATTTCCGATAAGCGTACAAGGTTGTGTATTTTCGGAGGAAAAGACTTCGATCGATGAACAAACAGCGCTTTGAGCATTTTTTCGACACATTGATGGCAGAGGAAGGCGACATACAGATAATGTTCCTTTTCGAGAAGGGATCCCGCAACTTCAAGGTCATATAGAGATGTGTCGATCCAGTATTCGGTATTCCGATTCATAAATGTAATTTGTCATAATAACAGATGTTGTCAATAAAAATATCGTGGCAGCGTTATGGGGATGACCTCACCCAGCCTTCGGCTCGCCCTCTCCCCAAGGAGAGGGCTCAGTAAATCGAATCTTGCTCTGAGCAAAGGATTGCCGCCGAAAGTTGCTCTGAGCACAGCGATTTTTGTCAGGTTTTACTCTGAGCAACGCTATTTCAGATTTACTCTGAGCAGGCACCAGCGTTGAAATCGCTGCCCGCGTGCCGGAGTCCGCTCGAAGCGCGGCCGCGGGCGTGATGCACACGGTGAATGCTGGAAGCAGAAGCGGAGGCTGCAGGGACGTAGCCGACTGGCGAGGATTGGACAGGATGGACATCCGCAGCTTCAAAAAATATTTCCATTAAAACAAGACACGCCCCATGGCCGCGCTGAGCGGACGCAGCATTCCGAAGACGTTGTACTCACCCCCCACAAAAAACCCGAAACGCGGACGCTGAGGGCCTGAGGGCGCGAAATCAGGATGATGTATCGCGCCAGGGTGGAACAAACGTCGGATGGAGCCTGTTGGAAACAGAGAAGTGTTTGACTGCCAGCACGTTGGCGCGGAAGAATCATGCGCGCCGGGATATTCCGTTCCCATGATTCGTTCCGGAAGAGGGTTTCCCTGTAACAGAATCCATGATCTTTAAATGCGCTGCGCACCGCGATTAAGGGAATGAATGACTCACTGCCTGATAATGATTATAAACGTGCCGACTCCATATCCATCAGCCGGTCTTCGATACCCTTAATTGTTTTCAAGATGGTCCCGCCGGAGCGGTGATTTGACGCGCCGCACGAATCCAGCCGTATCGGCCTTTTTGTATTTGACTTTCGGGACACGATGGATAAGGCTCCTGACGGCGCGTAATTCCCGTGATCATTCCAGGAGGAACACAATGAAGAAAATACTATCATCCCTGATCATCGCGTTGTTCGCGGCCGCAGGTTATGCCGGCGAGTCGACGATATCGGTGACCGGGGCCGGGCAGGTGACGGTGAAACCGGCCTTCGTTGCAGTTCAGTTTTCAATCCAGACCAGGGACAGGAAACAGGAACCCGCGCAGAACAGGAATCTCGAGATATCCGGCGCGGTCCTGAAGCTTCTGAAGAGCCGGCACGGCATCAGGGAGGACGACATCTACACGCTCGACTACCAGCTCAACGAGGACTATGAGATGGTCAACGAAAAGCAGGTTCTCGTCGGGTACGTCGCCCGCACCGGAATGAAGGTCAATATCAGAAACATGGAGAAATACCGTGCGGTGATATCCGACCTGCTGAAGGCCGGGGCGACCAATATCGATTCAGTCGATTTCGGGTATGAAAAAACCGGATCGCTGAAGATCGACGCACTCAGCCTGGCATATGCGGATGCCAGGTCAAAGGCTGAAAAGGTCGCTTCCCTGGCCGGGAAAACCCTTGCGGGCAGCGTCAAAATCGAGGAAATTGAAACCGACTTCGGCCCGCTAAGAGCTGAGATGCGCATGAAGGCGGAAGCATCCGGGGATGTCATATCGAGCGGCCAGCAGTTCGTGACTGCAAAGATCCATGTCGTGTTTGAGATGAAGTGATGATGGGCGGCGCCGGGGCTATTCCCATTTCAGTATTTTCCTGAAGTCGTATTCCCCGGGATTTTTCAGGTGCTTCGATGCGGCCCGGTAGTCTTCTTCAGTGATGTACTGGATGCTGTTTTCAAAAACCATGCGCGCTTTCTGGCTTTCCATGTTTACCATGCGGGTTTTCACTTTGCCCTGTTCGTCTTCAACATCCTTCAGGAATAACGGGGCAATGTCGCCTGTCGGGTCGCTGGTCACCATGCACCTTGTATGGCTTTCGTCGAAGAGCTTTTTCACCCCGATGCCCAGGAGGCTGCAGTACACGAGGTCGAACGCGGTGGGCTGGATGCAGCGCAGTTCATAGCCCATTTCGACAGGGCGGCTTTTCACGTTGATTCCCAGCTCTTTCAGCCTGATCTGTAAAAGTGTATTGTAGATATGGGCCTTGCTCACCGTTCCCAGTTCCGGATGGCCATGTTCATCGTAGGTAAACTGGATGCCTGAAGCCTCCACTTCGTCATCGCTCATCGAATGGAACACCCCCTCGCTGACGATGGCCACGCCGTAGGGAATGCCCAGGATTTTTCTCTTGACGATGGATGAAACGATGAGACGGGTTATTTTATCAAGGGTGACATTGGTCCTGCTGAACAGTTCGGGGATGACGATCATGGGATAATGGCAGGCAGCCCCGATTCCGAACGCCAGGTGGCCGGCCTCGCGGCCCATGGCTGAAACGACAAACCAGTTTCCCGATGAACGGGAATCTTCATAGATGGTGCGTCCTATACGCACCCCTTCCTGCTTGGCGCTCTGGTAGCCGAACGTGGGCTGTCCTTCGGGCAGGGGCAGGTCGTTATCGATGGTTTTGGGCACGTGAATGTTCTGAATCGGGAAATTCTTCCCGGCTAAAAATTTTGAAATGCAGTTGGCCGTGGATGCGGTGTCGTCGCCGCCTACGGTGACAAGCAGTTTAACGTCATTCCTTTTAAAGAAATCGGTCTTGAATTCGGGATCGGCAGGCTTGTAGCGGCTCATCCGCAATACCGAACCGCCGACATTGTAAACGCGGTCGGCCGTTTCGAAATCTATATCGATGGTCGAAGGATTGTCCGAAAAAAGGTTTTTGAATCCGTCGTGCAGGCCGATGACGCGGAAACCGTCGCGCAGGAACACCTTCGCGACCGAACTGATCACCGCGTTGATGCCCGGCGCCGGGCCCCCGCCGGCAAGTATGAGTACCGATCCTTTCATATGAGTGATTACTCACTCATATATTGCAGCTTGCGTCGTTTGTGTCAATAAATTTTCTATGCTCATTACGGATTATGAGGATTTTTCATGATTCCCCCGAAACCCCCCATAGAGGGCTGTTCCCAACATTCAGGAAAAAGCCAGAAAACTTTCAATGTATCGGGCTGCAAGCTCGTAACGCGCTGCGACCCTGCAGGCGCCGGAATTCGAAACACAGCGGCTTTATCGGTGCGGATAAAGCGTATAAAGGACTGCTGAAAGGGTTTCCGGCGAATGAGAATTCAATATCACCCAAAAAAAGGGTTGATTTATAAGAGCTAATTCCGGATAATATTCACTGAAAGAGTTTGTAACCGGCTGTTTTTTTCACATTATTTCCCATAAAATAGAACTGCCCGCGGAGGTCATTCATGAAGTCAAGGTTCTTCCTGCCGTCATGCGTCGTATGCGCATTTTTCTTTATCGCTTTACCGCTCCTTATCTCCTGCGACAACATCAACGCTCCGGAGGACTCAAGCCTGTCCGGCGGTCTTTCCGAGCCGGAATGGTGGAACGATTCATCGGACGCTTCTGCGTCAACAGGCGCCCTCGCCGCGACTGACGGGTACTGGACAAAGGCGATTGGTACGCCCGATGGAAGAGAAGAGCTTAAAAGAATGGTTCGGACATCCGACGGCGGATATGTCGTTTTTGCGGAACCTTTCACCACTGTAGACTGGTTGTTCAAGATCGATAAGAACGGCGCCCTGGTCTGGCAAAAGAATATTTCTGCGGTGCGTTACGGTTATATAAACTCGATCGAAGAATCCCCTGACGGCGGCCTGTATGTCAGCGGCAGTTATCATAATTCTGAAACGGATTCTTCCGATTATGCCGATTTCCTGGCTAAGCTTGACGAGGCCGGCAATACGGTATGGAGTAAATCATTTAATGTTGTAAAGGGTATGACGTTCAGCCCGCCCATGGCCGTTTTCAATGACGGATCGGTCGTCATCGCCGCTCATGTTGAAGCTGAAAATTCGGAGTACTGGGACTCTGATATCGCGATCATGAAAGTCAGTCCGGCGGGCGGGTTTCTCTGGGTGAAAAAGCTTGCCGGTTCCGGGGCGGTCGACGATTCCGTCGTAGACATGGCCGTCACCGCTGATGGGAATATCGTCCTTGTCGGGAGCACCGACCGTGTGTACATCGAAGGGAAATCGCAGGACGAGGCGGCCATGATTGCAAAAATATCCCCGGATGGAGACCTTCTGTGGAACAGGGTTTATGCGTATACCGGCGACCTCAAGTTACCCAAGGCCCGTCTTAATACCGTTCAACCGACATCCGACGGAGGTTTCATCGCGACAGGCGCAATCAGTTACATAAAGGGCATAAGCGCTTTTGAAGATCGCGACCCCATAGACCGGTCAGACGTACTGGTGCTTAAATGCGACAGCTCTGGTAACATCACCTGGAGAAAGAGGTTCCGCAACATGCTTTCGATTTCATGCGTGTCCTCCAACATGTTGCTTGTTGTAGTTGCAAAGGGGTATCAGGATGACCTGGATGCGGCCATACAGACTGCCGACGGCGGATATATGCTCCAGGGCCACAGTTCCGGACACAACATTTTACAGACCCTTTACTACGACTATATCAAGACAGACAGGGTGGGATGGCTCATGAAGCTGACCTCGACTGGAAAGGTTTCCTGGATAAGAGGGTATCGGGACGCTTTCAGGGAGAGCACTTCGGACGAGTATTCGCCGAACGGTTATCGCAAATACAATTCGCTGGTCCTCGGAAGCCTGAGAGAGGCGGACAACGGCGACATGGTTGCGGGCGGAACGATCGCACAGGGAAACAGCCGTGATGTGTTTCTCATGAAAACTGACAGCAAGGGAGCGATTTCTTCCAGTGAAATAAAGGTTTATAACAATTTGACTCCCACGTACGTGGACGCCTGCATCGCCCCTGCCGACGACGACATGGTCATCTCGGATTATACAGCCGGGGCGGTCATTGACGTGATTTTGAACACGGCCGATACCGACTGCACGGTGACCGACCTGTAAAGCGGCGTGCGGCACATGGGTTGTCACGAATAGTGTTCCCGTACCCGCTATCGCGGGTGCGGGATTCAGCTTGAATCCCTCTTGACTGTCGAATGTAAAAAAGCCCCGCGTCCGGGTTTTTTCTGTAAATAGTTAATCATTTAAAACATCTTGTATTTTTTTCTGTGTTCACTGTGTCTCTGTGGCGAATCTTTTCCAGTAAAAACATCCCCCCGATCTTTTCTTGACAAAAATGCGCTTCCCGGAATAATGGCCCGCCTATGAACGACCAGCAGCAAAAAGAGATCGCGCGCCGCAGGACATTCGCGATCATCTCGCATCCCGACGCCGGAAAGACGACCCTGACCGAGAAGCTCCTCCTGTACGGGGGCGCGCTCGAGCTCGCGGGCTCGGTGACCGCCAAGAAGAAGCAGCGCGAGACCTCGTCCGACTGGATGGAGCTCGAGAAGAAGCGGGGCATATCCATATCCTCCACCGTGCTCCAGTTCGAGTACGAGGGCTACAGGATGAACCTGCTCGACACGCCCGGCCACAAGGACTTCTCCGAGGACACCTACCGCGTGCTCATGGCCGTCGACGGCGTGGTCATGGTCATCGACGCCGGAAAGGGCATCGAGAGCCAGACACTGAAGCTCTTCGAGATATGCAGACACCGCGGCATCCCCATATTCACCTTCATGAACAAGCTCGACCGGCCCGCGATGCCGCCGCTCGAGCTCATCGACCAGCTCGAAAAGGTCCTGGGCCTGCACGCGTACCCGGTGAACTGGCCGCTCGAGAGCGGGCCCTTCTTCAAGGGAGTGTACGACCGGCTCAGGAAAGAAGTTCACCTGTTCGAACGCGTGCCGGGCGGGGCATACCGCGCGCCGGTCGCGATCCACGACATATCCGACCAGGTCGTGAAGGACATCCTGAGCGAGAAGGTGTATGCCGAGATCGTTGAGGAGCTCGAAATGCTCGACGGCGCGCAGGGCGGATTCGACCCCGAAGAGGTGCTCGCCGGAAGGACGACCCCGGTGTTCTTCGGCAGCGCGGCCAACAATTTCGGCGTGGAGCTTTTACTCAAGGGCTACCTCGAACATTCATCAGGCCCGGCCCCGCGCAAAACGGGAAAGGGCGTGATCGCGCTCGATAATCCGGCGTTTTCCGGGTTCGTGTTCAAGGTCCAGACCAACATGAATCCCATGCACCGCGACCGCATGGTCTTTTCCAGGGTGTGCTCGGGCAAGTTCAGCCGCGACATGTCGGTGTACCACTCCCGCCTCGGCAAGGAGATACGGCTTTCGAGCACGCACAACGTGTTCGGCCGCGAGAGGGAGTTCACCACCGAGGCGTATCCCGGAGACATACTCGGGTTCGTGACCACGACCTCGTTCAGGGTGGGCGACACCATCAGCTCGGACCCTGACATCGTCTTTGAAGAGATACCCCGGTTCGCTCCGGAGTGTTTCGCCTACCTGCATAACGTCGTCTCCTCGAGCTACAAGTCGTTCAGGAAGGGATTCGACCACCTGCTCGCGGAGGACATCGTGCAGGCCTTCTTTTTAAAGGACCAGATGAGCAACCTGCCGCTCCTGGGAGCGGTCGGGCCGCTGCAGTTCGAAGTGCTTCAGTACCGGCTTAAAGACGAGTACGGCGCGGATTCGAGGCTCGAGGTCATGCCGTGGAAGGTCCTGCGCTGGCTCGATCCGGAGGACAAAACCGATCATTCGGGGTCCCTGCCCACGGGCGCGGCGCTCGGGACCGACGACCAGGGGCGTCCGGTGATTCTTTTCGCCAGCGACTGGTCGCGCGAATACTTTTCGGGCAACAAACCCTCGGTGAAGCTCTATTCATCCCCCCGCTGATTCCCGTAATCCCCCCTGTCATGGAAGAAATGCCGCAAAGTGAAAAATTCACTTGATATATTTATCGAGCGGCAT
Organism: Spirochaetota bacterium; assembly: GCA_022709405.1. Lineage (GTDB taxonomy): Bacteria > Spirochaetota > UBA4802 > UBA4802 > UBA5550 > JAKLIV01. The sequence goes on along the minus strand of JAKLIV010000075.1, from coordinate 5,352 downwards.
TTGAATTGTCACTTTCAGGAGCATAGCGGCGCTTATGGATGACAATATCAGGCCCTGGGGCTATTACGAAAACCTGTCTGACACCGCAACCCACAAGGTCAAGCGGATACTGGTGTACCCGGGTAAGCGGCTGAGCCTGCAGAGCCACGGCCGCAGGGCCGAGCACTGGTATGTCGTGCAGGGCAGGGGAGTGGTGACGCTTGACGACCGGGCCGTCGAAGTCGAGAGCGGGAAATCGGTCGATATTATCGTCGGGCAGAAACACCGGATAGCGAATACCGGAGACCGGGACCTCGTATTCATCGAGGTCCAGACCGGCGATTATTTCGGGGAGGACGACATCGTCAGGTACGAGGACGATTTCGGCAGGGCATAAAAATTCGTAACATCAACGCCGCCGGTTTTTCATATTTAAATTTAATTCGCACTTCAAAAGTTCGTACTATTACAATTCACAATCACCGACGCGGTAAATCTTAGTAATGAGAAGGAGATTTTGCTCATGATCAGCGCGAGGGGTTTAACCAAATCATACGGCGATCTTGTCGCCGTCAACGATGTCTCCTTTACCATCAGGAAAGGCGAGATAACCGGCATCCTGGGCCCGAACGGGGCGGGCAAGACGACCACGCTGAGGATGCTGACCTGCTACCTCGAGCCCGACCGTGGCGACATCGTCATCGGGGACCACAACGTGAAAGACAATCCCCTTGAAGTCAAAAAGATAATCGGGTACCTTCCCGAATCGGCGCCGCTGTATCCGGACATGCTGGTGTACGACTATCTCGTCTACGTGTCCGAGGTGCGGGGAGTCCCGGCGAACGGCAGGATTCGTGAGATCGGGAGGCTGTGCGGCATCAACGAGGTCATGCACAAGAACATCAGCGAGCTTTCCAAGGGGTACAAGCAGAGGGTCGGCCTCGCGCACGCCATGATCCACGACCCCGAGATACTCATCCTCGACGAGCCCACGAGCGGGCTCGACCCCAACCAGATCGTCGAGATACGAAATTTGATAAAGGAGATCGGGAAGCAGAAGACCGTGATCCTCTCGACCCACATCCTGCCCGAGGTCGAGGCGACGTGCGACCGGGTCATCATCATAGACCGCGGGTCGATCGTGGCCGACGACCGCACCGACATCCTCCAGAAATCGCTCGGCAAGGACAACAGGATATCGCTGAAGGTCTCCGGCGCCGATTTCGCCGCGCTTTCGGAAGCGATGAAAGGAATCGCCGGAGTCAGGGACGTCGCGCGGCTCGACGACAGGGACCTGACCGGCGCGCTTATTACCGTATCCGGGGACTCCGAGGCGCGGCCCGAGATTTTTAAAACCGTCGGCGCCAGGGGGTGGGTCCTGTACGAGATGAAGCAGGAGCAGGTCTCCCTCGAGAACATTTTCAGACAGCTGACACAGGGAGGAAACAATGGACAGATTTAACACGGCCCTGACCATCATGAAGAAGGAGCTGCGCGCTTACTTCGTGAGCCCCATAGCCTATATCGTCATCACGATATTCCTGATTTTTTCCGGATTTTTCTTTTTCAAGGATTTCTTCTACTTCAACCAGGCCGAGATGAGGAACTATTTCCAGCTTCTGCCCCTCATGTTCACCTTCGTCGTCCCGGCGGTCACCATGCGGCTTTTTTCCGAGGAGAGGCAGAGCGGGTCCATGGAGATACTCATGACCCTGCCGGTGACCTCGCTCGATGTGACCGCGGGCAAGCTGCTTGCCGGGACGCTCTTCACGATCGTGATGCTGGCGCCGTCGCTGTTTTATGTCGTGACCCTGATCATAGTCGGCTCGCCCGATCCCGGGCCCATAATCGGCGGGTATCTGGGGGCGATATTCCTGGCGGCTGCGTACGCCTCGATCGGCGTGCTCACCTCGTCTCTGAGCAAGAACCAGATCATCGGGTTCATCACCGGGTGGGCCGCGTGCTTCTTCCTCTGGCTCATCGACAAGATCGTTTTCTTCATGCCGCCGGCGCTGGGATTTCTCGAATATCTGGGGACCGACACGCATTTCCAGAACATATCGAAAGGGGTGATCGACACCAGGGACATCATCTACTTTCTTTCGATCACGGCCCTGTCGGCGCTCGCAACCGTTAAAATCCTTGACGAGAGGAGATGAGAGCAATGAACATACTGCAGAAAATAAAGGATTTCTTCATGAACGTTGCCGCCTCTTACAAGGGCGGCACCCGTGATTTCCAGTTCGTCCTCAATATCGCGATAATCATCCTCATCAACATCGCTGCGATAACGCTCAACGTGCGTTTCGACCTGACCAGGAACGGCACATATTCGCTTTCGGACAAGAGCAAAGAGGTCGTTGACGGGCTCAGGGAAAACCTGAAAATAAAGGTCCTTTTCTCGAAGGACCTTCCCGGCGAGCACAACTCGCTGTACCGCTATCTCCTCGACCTGCTCGACGAGTACGACTATTACGGCAACAGGTATTTCAGCTACGCGATCGTTTCCGAGGAGGAGCTCGAAAAGGAGGCGGCGGATTTCGGGATCAGGCCCGTGCAGAGCAGGGAGTTCGTCGACGACCAGGTCAAGCTGCGCAGCACATATATGGGCCTGGTGATCCAGCAGGCCGACCTCGTCGAGAAGATACAGGCGGTCACGAGCCCCGCGGGACTCGAATACCAGATAACGTCGCTGATCATGAAAATGTCCGGAAAGATCGACGGGCTCCTGTCCCTCGAGCAGCCGATCCAGTGCAACCTTTATCTGGACTCGAACCTCAAAAACCTTCCGATCGACGGCATATCGACGCTCGAAAAGACCGTGGGTGACGCGGTCGCGAAGAGCAACGTGAACAACTACGACAAGATCAAGCTCAACGTTGTCGACACCTCGAGGGAGGAGAACAGGAAAGACCTTGCCGGGATTTACGGGCTCAAGAAGCTCAAGTGGGGCGGCGGCAGGACCTCCTCCGGCGCAGCGATGAGGCCGGGTGAGGGATATCTCGGCATCGTCATGGAGATTCCCGGTAGGTTTTCGGTCATCGATCTCGGCGTAATGCCGACCCTTTTCGGCAACTATGTCATTTCGGGGCTCGACGGCCTCGGCGACAGGATCAACGACGCTATCGGCACGCTGGTCAGCTCGAACCCGAGGGTCGGATACGTGACCGGCCACCAGGAGCCCTCGATCGAAGACGAACAGACCAGGGAAGGGGCCGCGGTATTCAAGAAGATACTGTCGGACATCTACGACATCAGGGAGATCAACCTCTCGACCGACGAGATACCGGCGGATATCGGGACACTGATCGTCGCCGGGCCGCGAAGCGAGTTCAGCGATTACGAGCTGTACAGGATCGACCAGTTCATCATGAAGGGCAAATCCGCCATCTTTTTCATCGATTCCTTTCAGGAGGTCAATCTTGGCGGCCAGCAGAACATGTTCGGCCAGCAGGAGCCCATGGTGCTTCCACTCAACACGAATCTTGAAAAGCTGCTGGTCCATTACGGCGTGACCGTCGCAAAAAACATCGTGCTCGACAAAAACTCGGCCAAGGTCAACATGGGCAACACGATCAGAGACTATCCCCTTGTGCCGATCATCGGTGAAAAGGGGATGAACGACGACAGCGTCATAACGAGGTACCTGAAGGGAGCTGTGTTCATCAAGGCCTCTTCTGTCGACATCGACGCCGAGAAGCTCAAAAAGAACGCCATAACGACCGTTGATCTGATTTCAACATCGGACGAGAGCTGGCTCATGACCGGGCGGATCAGTTTCAATCCGTTCATGATGGAGCCCGGCGAGGACAAGGACCGGAAAAGCCATACTCTGGCGAGGCTGCTGACCGGCTCGTTCCAGAGCTATTTCGCCGACAAGCAGGTCCCGGTCAACGAAAAGGACGCAAAGAAGGCCGCCGCGGGATCGATGCTCACCGAGGGAAAACTCGATCAGACCGTCGGGTCGGCCAAATCGAACATCATCGTGGTCGGCACATCGGAAATCATGCGTTCGGGTTTCCTGATGGAATCAAGGAGGATACTGGCCTCGGGCATGGGTGGGCAGGATGATGACTCGTTCTCGAACGCCGTTCTGCTGCACAACATGGTCGATTTTTCGGCCGGGAACTATCATATACCCGAAATGAAAGGTAAAAGCCTCGAGTTCAATCCGCTCGAGAAGACTGATGACGGCGAGAGGCTCTTCTTCAAGGCGCTCAATATCGGAGGGCTTCCGATCATCGTGATAATCGCGGGCATCGTGATCTGGCGGCTGCGTGAGAAGAGAAGGCGCAGGCTGCAGCAGCTTTTCTCTCAGGAGGGGTGACATGAACAAGAAAATCCTGATCAGCCTGGGCATCATCGCGGCCCTGGCTCTCTACATTGTTTTTTCGGGCAGGGACTGGTCTTCGGACATCCCCGAGCTCGGCTGGAAAGACTCGCCCGATGAAATCAGGATATCCTCGCAGGACGGTTCGATCAGGTTGTATGCGAAGGAAGGAAAATGGCTCATCAATGACGAGGCCTACCCGGCGGACCAGGGCGCCGTCGACAATATCGTCGACAAGATGAAGGACCTCGAGATCACGGACCTGATATCGAAGCAGGGTTATCTCGAGAAATACGAGCTTACCCCGGAGAAACGAAAGCTCGTTGAAATGAAAAAGGGCGGCTCCGTTTTCAGGACGGTGTCGTTCGGCAAGAAGGGCCCGACCGGCCGGCATACGTTTATTGCCGTGGATGACAAAAAGGACGTGTATCTCGCATCCGGCGTTTTTGACGGGGTCGTCAATAAAACTGTTGATGAACTGCGGGATAAAACTATAATGAAAATAACGCGGGACGATGTTTCGTCCCTGTCGCTGAGCCGAATGGGCAGGACCTTCGTCTTCGACAAGAAGCAGGTCGATGAGCCCGAGACCGGCGGTGGAAAGGAGACGGACGGGAAGGCCGGCAAGGATCAGAAGCCCGCAAAGAAAAAAACGGACATCTGGGTATGCCGCGGATTCGAGAAAGTAGCGATCGACAGGACGAAAATCGACCAGATACTGGCGGCCCTGGATCCATTGAAGGCATCGGGTTTCGCGGCCCCTGACGCGAAGGTCGCGGGGGCTCCCGTGTCGACGGTTAAAATAACGGCCGGGGGAAAGAACATCGACGTGGCGATATACGGCAAGGACAAGGACAATCGTCATCTCGCGAAATCGTCCGAAAGCCCGTATGTTTTCACCATGGACGAGTGGAAGGCGAAAAAGTTTTTTATCGATTCCCTCGACGGTTTCAGGAAGAGGGAGTAGAAAATATTCATTTCCGATAAAGGCGGTGCAGCATGAACGATGCCGAAAAAAACGCCCAGAACCAGCTGATCATACC
>JAKLIV010000074.1 GCA_022709405.1 Spirochaetota bacterium | reverse complement strand
CGCACCGCCCGCAGCGTGACCGGGTCAGGAGCCTTAACCGGTTTCATCCATCCCGGATGAGTAACTTTTGATAATCCCGCAATCCTGTACTTTTTTTGTCACAAAATCCCCCTTTCCCGGACTACTTAATGATTCCTCAATCACACTCACAGGAGGCCACCTATGGCGACAGCGACCTTGAACCCGGCAATCAACTCGATCAGCGGCAGCGTGGGAAATCTGGTTCTCTACAAAAGATACGGCAGGACCGTCATGCGCGCATGGATCATGCCTCCCAATCCGAGGACACCGGCGCAGCAGGCCAACCGCTCACTGTTCAGGCGGGCCATGATCTCTTGGCGGGCATTGCCGGATTACGAGAAGGATTCATACAACCACAAGGGAAAAAAGCTGGGGATGACGGGCCACAATCTTTTCATCTCGCGGTACATGAAAAAAAACCTGAAAGAGGATGCGGATTCATGCAACAGCAGCGACAAACGCGTTCATGAGGATGGGGACATAAAGGCATGCGGACCAGCGCACTCCTGCCCCTCCTTCGCCCTTCGGGAGAAGGAGGCCGGGAGGATGAGGGCAACTTCGCTTCACAGCCTGTACCGCTCCGTCACCGCTCCGTCAGCGGAAGGGATGACGGATTCACCCTAGCAGCAGGCCCCGCCGCCTTCAGAGCACCCGCAGACAGGCTCGCTCCCGGTGAGTTTGCCCCTGATTATGGCGCTGGCGCACCCCACGCCCGCGTCAACCGAGATAGCGCCCGCGGAGCAGTTTCTCTGACAGGCCCCGCACTCCATGCACAGGTCCCTGTCCAGTACGGCCGCCTTCCCGCCGATCATAGCGAATACGGCGTGCGGGCAGACATCCACGCAGCGGCCGCAGCCGGTGCACTTTTCGCCTGTATATGTGAGCGTGGTTACGTTTTTCAGGTACTTCATATGATCCCCCGTACCAGCAGGTTGTGCGCGATCAGCCCGATCGCCGAGACGATGCTCCCGCCGATATAAACCGGCAGCGCATAACGGAGCTCCTTCTTCACTCCGGTCATGCCGGTATAGGTGCTGGCCCCGGTAAACTGCAGCGCCAGATATGACGAGACAAGCGGAAAGAAAACATACGATGCGGCCAGGAGAGCCGCATCGGCGCCTTCGAACATGCCGGAGTAAAGGACTATCGGTACAACGAGCGCAGCCCCGGCCACAAGTCCCTTGACGGCGAACGACCTGAACGGAATTACCGGCAGGAGCACGGGAGTGACTACGGCCCCGGCAAAAAGCGCCGCCAGCCCCAGCACGAGGAGCGGCAGCGCTCCACTGAACGCCTGCCTGAACAATATGCCCTCGGGCGCAAGGCCCGAGACCGCAAGCATCGCAAGGGCGAAAACGAGATAGGGCTTCACCGCCGGGCGCAGCTCCATGGGAGTGAGCGCCAGCCGGTCCAGAACGGTGAAACGCACCCTGCGCATGGCGTCGGTTTTTTTATAGCCCGCGCTCACGTAGGCCGGGATGTCCGCGGCCCGCACCGGTCCGAAGCGCACCGCAAAACCCGTTTCCCTTTTTACGGCATCGGCGTCCACGCCCACGGCCCCGAGCTGGGGAGCGATTACACGGCGGTGCCTCACCATCTCCGCCAGCCGTGAAACTTTTATCCTGTTGACCAGCTCGGTTGTCCCGAAAGTGCCTTTTCCGGCCGCGCACCAGACGTTGATGCCCCCGGTGTCGAGCACCAGTATCCAGGCGTCCTTGCCCGCGAGGGCGCGGCGCAGCACATCGAAGCTCAGCTTGTAGTTCGCGCTCACATACACGTCCGAGTCCATGCCGGGCCTGCCGACGGCGTAGAGGCCGGGATCGATCGCGTACTTCATGCGGAAACTGCTCACCCGGGCGCGCACCTGCCCCAGGCGGTCAGCCGCCTTCCACGCGGTCGATACGACCGGCACCCTTCCCGCAGGCGTGTCGATCGCGCCCTCGATCCAGCGAGCTCCGCGCAGCGCCTTTTCGTCATGGAGGGCCGGAGCGGCTTCAGTTGTACAGGAGCATGCTTTCGGCGCGCAGGAGGATTGCTGCCTGAGCGGCGAAAGCGCCGCCGGGTCCATATTCGTGTTCACTATCTTTAATGGCTTCATGCCGCCCCTCGCTTATTCATGGAATATTTTCTCGACCGGGGCTTCCCCCGGTCGCCGGAGCGATCGGTTCTGCGCACCGCATAAGGCCGGAGATACCCGGTACACCGTCACTTTTTCCTATGCTTGCAGCAGCGCCCGCTCGAACGGTCGAGCCCGCCGAACAGCGATTCGAATTTCTCCCGCATCTCGCCGAGCCTGTCCCAATCTATGCAGTAGCATGACTTCGGACCCTCGATCTCGCCGCGGATGAGACCCGCCTTCTTCAGCTCTTTAATGTGCTGCGATACGGTCGATTGGGCAAGCGGCATCACGTCTACGATCTCGCCGCAGATACAGCGGTCCTGGCCTGCGATGGTTTTCAGTATGGCTATACGCGCCGGATGCGACAGGGCGTTCGCGAAATCGGCCAGCCCGACGTCTTCATCTGCAAACTCGTTCTTCTTGTTCTGCGCCATAAATCTAATATCGTAAATATACGATAAATGTCAACGATTTTTTCAGATTTTCCGCAGATATACGTTCCTGAGGATTCCCTTCAGCTCCCTGATGTTGATCGGCTTGCTTATGAACGAGTTCATCCCGGCGCGCATGCACTTGGTGTACACGTCGCCGAGAACATGCGCGGTGAGGGCGATGATGGGGATGTCCTTCTTCGCCGCGCCGGCATTGCCCTGCCTGATCTTTTCCGTGGCTTCCATGCCGTCAAGCAGCGGCATCTCGATGTCCATGAGGATAAGGTCGAACTCGCTTTCTTTCAGCAGATCCATGGCCTCAACGCCGTTCCTGGCGATGACAACCGAATGGTTGTCCTTGACCAGTATCTTCTCGAGCATGACAGCGCTGACAAGGTTGTCCTCCGCCAGAAGGATCTTGAGCGCAGGAACGTCATCCGAAAAATCGTCATACTCGTCCTCGTGCTGCGCCGGCATCCGGGCGCCGTCGCCGGCGAACTTTACCGGGATGACGATCCTGAATTCGCTTCCGCTCCCCGGAGCGCTCGAGACATCGATGTTTCCTCCCATCAGCCTGACGATCTCCTTGCTGATGGAAAGCCCCAGGCCCGTGCCGCCGGCTTTTCTTCTGTACGACATGTCCGCCTGTTCGAACCTGTCGAAAATCACCTGGAGCTTGTTTTCCGGAATTCCTATCCCCGTATCGCGGATTTCAATGCGCAGGTCGAAAGTCCCGGCCGGGCCTTCCTGTTTCAGATCCGACGCCGACAGCCTGACGCCGATGTTACCCCTGTCTGTATACTTGATCGCGTTGTCGATATGGATGACCATTATCTGCCTGATCTTCATCGGGTCGCTTATGACGTAGACCGGCACTTCATCGTCGACCTCGACGCTCAGGCCGAGGCCCTTGCGCTCGGCCTGTATCGAGTAGGTCGATTGCAGGGACCTGCACAGGTCCCGTATGCTGAAAACGGAATGGTGCATGGTGATCTTTCCGGCCTCTATGCGCGAGTAATCGAGGATGTCGTTGACCAGGGAGAGCAGATGGTCGCTCGAGTCCCTGATCGCGGTGATGAAGTTCCGCTGCTCCTCGTCCAGGCCGGTCCTGCGAAGCAGCTCCGACATCCCTGAAATGACGTTCATCGGGGTGCGGATTTCATGGCTCATGCGCGCGAGAAACTCGCTTTTCGCCCGCGAAGCGTGCTCGGCGCGTTCGAGCGCCCTGTCGAGCTCCTGCCGGTTCATCACGCTCTCGGTTATGTCCTGGGAGATGCAGACAAAATACGGGAAAGCGCCGGCGTCGTCTCGCGCGGCGCCCACGGTCGTGCTCTGCCATCTCCATTCTCCTTTACTGTCCCTGAACCGATGCTGTACGTTCCGGATGGTTCCGCGGCCCGGGCCGCCGACATCGTCCAGAAAGCCGATGAATCCCCCGCGGTCTTCGGGATGGATGAACTCGGTTATCGGCCTGCCGACGATCCGGCCGGGATCGTGCCCCAGTATTTTCCCCCATGCAGGAGAAACCAGGAGAATGTTTCTGTTATGGTCGACCGTGTAGATTATCTCGTTCGCGTTCTCCAGGATCGCACGCATCCGTTTTTCGCTGCTCTTCAGCCTGGCGTCGATGCGTTCCCTTTCGATTTCGGTATTCACGCTCCTCCAGATCAGGTAGGCGGTTATCGAGAAAACGATCATGAACAGAAGCAGCCCGGAACGGACGAGCGTCGCCACGGTCTGCGAGATGTCGTTCTCGATGTCGTCGAAATACATGCCCGTGCCGATCACCCATCCCCACGGCTTGAAGAGTCTGACGTACGATATTTTCTTCTTGATTTCCGTGTCCCGGTCCTGGAACTGCCAGTAGTACTCGAGAAAGCCCTCCCCGTCCTTTTTGACCAGGTCGACCATTTCCACGAATATTCTGTGGCCCGCGATATCGGTGAAGCCGCTCAGGTCCTTGCCGACAAGGTCCTGCCGGTATGGATGCATGATCATGACGCAGTTCAGATTGTTGATCCAGAAATAATCCTGGCCGTGTTTCCCGTACCGGACACGGTTTATTCTCGCGATAAAGCGTCTCTGCGACTCATCAAAAGAGAGTTCTCCCCGCCGGAATCCCTTGTAGTATTCATCCAAAAGGCTGTGGATCGTATCGACCTGGTATTGAACGGTGTCCTTCTTCTTTTCCATGAGAAGCGAGCGGATTTCGGGAAGCACGATGAAAATCACGGACAATACGATGAGCACAAGCGTGAGAAACGCGGGCGCGATAATGGCGAGGATCCTGTTCCTTTTATACCGTGTATTGCCGTTTTCCATGCTGCGATAAAACTGCCGTCAGGTCGGATTTTTCGATATATACGATATTCTACCCTGAAATCGCTTAAAGGTCACACAAAAAATTCCGGAACGGCGTCTACTGGAAAGCGGGGACTATCGGCAGATGGCTGCAATCCCCTCGAAGCTCTTCGATTTCATTTCCGTCATTTCCACGGAGCAGCCGATGTCCTTCATGAGACAGCGCCTGAATTCGGCCACGGCCTTGTTCTCCCTGTCGTCCTGGTCCCTGGCTATGACGTCGCCATTGGCTATTTTGATGAACTTGAAGCAGCAGTCGTTTCTTATGGAAGCCGCGGTGCACAGGGCGAAGGCCGGCCTCCCGAGATGGTATTCCATGCCGGTGCGCGAAACCGACGCCAGCCCCAGCGTCAGTATCAGCGATGTTCCGGCTATGATGATCTTTTTCATGGTACTGGACCCCTGTAAAAAATGGAATTTCTGTGATAATGATCGGCCGAGGGATATGATTGCATGACTGAAATATGGGATCTCCGGCTCCCAGCCGGCCTCTAAAAAACCGCTTGCGAAATATACCAGCGGGTGGCATTCTATGCAACTGAACCGGGCGTACACGGCGGCCGGCAACCGCAAAAAATACCGATAGATAGAGAAAAAATTGTCCAAAAAGCCGATGAACTCAGACTCCCTTATAAACGACAAAATAAACCGGGCCTCCGAACGCGACCTGGAAAAGTTCACAGGGGTATACATGGACTATTACCCCCTAATTATGGGAGCCGCGATAAAAAGGGCCGCCAACCGCGACGAGGCAGAGGATATCTGCCAGGAGGTGTTCTCCATTCTGCTTGAAAAGATAAACGAGGTTCATGACCACAAGAGCTGGCTTATGGGAACCCTCAAGCTCGTCACGCTCAGGCACTACCAGGCCTTGAACCGCGACACCGCGGACATCGAGGCGCATTTCGACGATGCGAACCTCGGGTATGTGAACGGGTTCCGCGACACACGAATCATGATAGCCGAGGCCATGGATGCCGCAGAATGCACGCCCGATGATCGAACACTCCTGGATCTTGTGGCAGTACGCGGGTTCACCTACGAAAACGCGGCAAAAGCCGTGGGACTTTCGCGCAGACAGGCCCGGTACCGGTATGAAAGAATCGTCGAGAGGATCATTGAAAAACTCAGAAGAAAGGGGGTCAATGACCTCCGGGAACTGTTATGACGGAAAACGCCGAACTCTATAGCATGGTCATGGGAAAATACCGCATGTCCGACACGCTTACTGCCGAGGAGCAGGCATTCATGCTTGAAAGCCGTAAAAGGGTGCTCCGGGCAATACTCAAAAAATACCGGAAGTACAGCACTGCGCTCTGGTTCGTCATAGCCGTTGCGATCGCGTTCCGCAATATCGGGATAAAGCTCAGCTTTATTCAGGCGAAGGTGGCCCTCGGCGTCGCCCTCATCGTGGGCGCTGCCGGAGGGTCTGCCGCGTCCTACGCGGGCGCGAAATACATCTACGAACATGTGCGTCAGCGCGACGTACCCGAGGTGCGGGAAATCATTTCACTTGAATCACCGGCCTGTCTGAAGGAGCTGCCGGCGCCCCGCCCTGCAGCGATCGAATCCGCAGGCGAAAGGGCCCCGAAGCAGCCCGGTACCGCCGGGCAGGAACCGCCCCGGAGCCGGGTCACGGTTCCCAGCATGTAGGTCAGATGTCGAAATAGAATGTCGCTGCGAAGTCGATACCGTACATGTGGTCAACACGGTCCGAGTATTTTATCTTCCCGCCGTTGTCGAAGAAATAGAAAAAAACCTGGTACCTGAAACCGATCGAAAAGATCGTGTTGATGAAAATCGCGTCATAGCAGAGGGCCAGCTTTGAATTGAGCCCGACCTCATACCCGAAGTAATCGTCAGAATACCTGTAGGTGATGCTGTCGGTCTCGTAGTTGGTCGTCTCGAATTTCTGGTCCATCAGGGTAAACGAGAAAAGCGCGCCCATGGTAAACGAGAAATACAGGCTTTTATACAGGGGTATGGTGAAAACACACCCTATACCGGGCGCAAGATTGTCGCTCACGGTCGTCATTTTTTCGCGGAGGTCCGTGTCGCCCCACCACCCGTCGTCAAAGTCGTACTCCCATGTATATCGTAAATACTTGAACCCGAAGTATATCCTGAACCACGAGGCGACCGTGTAGCCGGCGGTGGTGTCCAGGTCATAGCGCCATATCCTGTAATCATAATCACTAAACAATGTAGCGCTGTCGTAGAACCCGAACATGAACATGGTCGACAGGCTCCATCGCGGGGTTATCTGGAACGACAACACCGGTCCCGAAAGAAAGTTCGCGAGGACATCGAAATCGATATCGACATAGTGCTGCTCCATGTTCTCTTCAGGTATCTCCCACCAGTTGAACCAGCTGTTCCACCCGAAACCCATTGAGGCCGCCCTTGCAGCAGGCGCGGCGATGAGCACCATGCACAGCATAACGCCGGCAGTTAATATCCGCGTTTTATTCAAAACATTCGTCTCTCTGCAATGAGAATTCTTGCGTGCGGTCAACTATTCCACACAACCTTGCTTCCAGTCAAACCGTATTCCGTCAAAAAAAAATTCTGAATTATAAATTTTTTCAAAATTTTTTGTCCAAATTTCGCCTCATCTCAGACTCCCTTATGATGCTTGATAGTTTGGAGCATCAAATTTAGAAACAAGAGGTGATTCAATGAAAAAGATAATTTTCGGACTATTGATGGCTGCGATGTTATCATCCTATTCCTTCGCGCAGGAACAGAGACCCTACGCTGCAAAAGGCGTATGGGAGCTTGGCGGCAATATCGAGTTTTACGGGACCCGGTATTTCTCCGGCAATCCCGAATACGACGACAGCTCGAGCCTGTATTTCAATTTAGCCCCGCAATTCGATTATTTCGTCATAGACGGCCTGCATATCGGCTTCGCACCGGGCCTTTCGATTAATTCCGATATCGACGACATCGATGACATAGCAACCTCGGTGTACCTGGTTCCCACCGCGTCCCTGGGCTACAGCTTCAGGCTTGCAGAAAAGCTTTTTCTCGATGTCAAGGGCTCCTACGGATTCGGAGCGAGGATTTACGACAATTATTTCGAAGAAGACGACCTTGACACCGACCTGTACATGAACTTCGGTCTGACCATCGGGTTCAAGGTCCCGGTAAGCAATGCCGTTTTCAATTTCGGCGTCAGGCAGAACTTCCAGTACGAAACCTGGAACGAGAAGTATTACGATGACGTGTATCAGGCCGGGCTCGTGTTCGGCGTAAGCGCGTACCTGTAAAAACGAGTAATAATAAAAATCACATGATGGAGAGAAAGCCATGAAAAAAACGATTAAAGCCATGTTAATGATTGCAGTATCGCTGTTCCTGTGGGCCTGCGAGGACGATCCTCCCGACGATCCGGCCATGAGACACTATAAGACAAATTCGATTTTCGTCCTCGACAATGATGTGTATGTAACCGGCTGGTATCACCCTACCGGAACCAGCGACCAAGTGAGCTGCTACTGGGTTAACGGAAAGCTCGTCGACACCTATTTCGAAAACGATGCAATGAAAATCGCGGCTGCATACGGCAACACAAAGAAATTCTCCTTCAATGGTACATGGAAATACTCGGTCAGCGGCAGCGACCTGTATAAGCTTAATAATGATAAATGCTTTAAAAACAACAGGGAGATAGAGGTAAATTTTGACGGCCACGAGTTCAGCGAAATACGCTATTTTTTGTACACCGCCCTGTTCGTGGACGGCGACGACGTATATATCGCTGGCAATGTCTACGGGACCTACCCCGACGGAGAAAAGGACAAGCTTTCATTCGTCTGGAAAAACGGCGAGTCGGAATACTCCGGCCATGACAGTTACTACTCGTTCTTCGTCAATGGAGCAGACGTTCACGGGGTTAACATGCACGGCATATATCACAACAATGTCCTTGTCGACGGCACGTACAACACTGGAACCACCTACGGGTCCATCTATGTCGACAACGGGAACGTCTATGTTCTGGGATATACCGGGTCAACAATGATCGGGGACAAGGAAAAAAGAGATTACTGCTTGTGGATAAATAACGAGCCTACGGAACTCCAGTCCGAGCCCGATGAAGTCATCACCTCGGTTTTCGTAAACAACGGAGACATATATCTGTCTTCGTCGTATCCGAATGGCGGCTGTTATGAATACCATGAAGGCAGTATGATCTATTACACCATGCCCTGCTACTACAAAAACGGCGAGAGAATCGATTTAAATTAGGCATACAGGATTGCCATACCCCCGTCCCCCGGACTCGTGATTAATCGCGAGCCAGGGGGCGCATGATACAATAATTTCATTTGACAGAGCGAATCCCTTCTGACAATGTTCCCTCTCCGGCCGCGTCGCCGAAACACAAAAAAAGGAGAAACGCCATGTCATCCAGGAAAATAGCGCTACTGCCGGGCGACGGTATCGGGCCGGAGATAATGAGGGAGGCCGTCAAGGTCCTCGACAAAATATCGAAAAAATACGCTATATCGTTCTCGTTCACGCACGCCGATGTTGGAGGGATCGCTATCGACAATCACGGGAACGCGCTCCCTGAATCCACCCTGAAGACGTGCGAACAGTCCGAGGCCGTACTCTTCGGCTCGGTCGGCGGACCCAAATGGGAGAAACTCCCGCCCGACGAGCAGCCCGAACGCGGCGCGCTCCTTCCGCTGCGCAAGCATTTCAACCTGTACGCGAATTTGCGGCCCGCAATCATATTCAGGGAGCTCAGGGACTCCTCCCCCCTGCGGCCCGAGATCATCGGCGACGGCTTCGACATACTCATCCTGCGCGAGCTTACCGGAGGGCTGTACTTCGGCACGCCCAAGGGACGCGAGGGAGACCGCGCCTTCGACACCCTGGTATACACCGCGCCCGAGATCGACCGCATTGCGCGCGTCGCCTTCGAGGCCGCACGCAAGCGAAGCAAAAAGGTCACCTCCATCGACAAGGCGAACGTGCTCGCGTCCATGGTGTTCTGGCGCGAGCGGGTAAACGCGATCGCGAAAGAATACCCCGACGTGCAATTGAACCACATGTACGTCGACAACGCCGCCATGCAGCTCGTACGCAACCCGCGCCAGTTCGACGTGGTGCTGTGCGAGAACATGTTCGGCGACATACTTTCCGACGAGGCCTCGATGATCACCGGCTCTCTTGGCATGCTTCCCTCGGCCTCGCTCTCCGATGGAACTTTCGGACTCTACGAGCCCGCGGGAGGATCGGCTCCGGACATCGCGGGCAAGGGCATCGCCAACCCGATCGCGCAGATACTGTCGGCCGCGATGATGCTCAAGTACACGTTCGGGCTGGATGCGGCCTACGCCGACATTTTCGGCGCGATCGAAAAGGTGCTCGCCGCCGGCTACCGTACCTCTGACATCATGTCGCCGGGCAAGAAGCAGGTCGGCACCGCCGAAATGGGCGACCTTATCGCAGAGCGGATATAGTAAACAATGCGGTTGTTGACTTTTCCCCTCCCTTGAAGGGAGGGGTCAGGGGAGGGTGATTCATAACTTCCACAATAATTCTAATTTTAATTGACAGTCTTCAGCCTTGGGGATTGTTAGTGTTATTCAATTTATAGTTCAAGCCGCAGGAGGACCGCCATGGCCGAAACATCATACCTGAAACAGAGCGACCCGGAAGTATACGAAATTCTCCGGAAAGAAGACAGGCGCCAGGAGGACAACCTCATCCTGATCGCTTCCGAAAACTACGTATCGCGCGCGGTGCTCGAGTCCTCGTCGTGCACCATGACGAACAAGTACGCCGAGGGGTATCCAGGCAAGAGGTACTACAACGGCTGCCAGCACGTCGACGAGGTCGAGTCCGTGGCCATCGACCGCATAAAGAAACTCTTCGGCGCTGACATCGCGAACGTGCAGCCCCACAGCGGGGCCCAGGCCAACATGGCGGTCATGATGTCGCTTTTAAAGGCGGGTGACACCTTCATGGGGATGAACCTGTCGCACGGCGGCCACCTCTCGCACGGCTCGCCGGTCAACTTCTCGGGCCTGTACTTCAACGTGGTATCCTACGGCGTCGACCCGAAAACGCACCTGATCGACTACGACGAGGTCGCGGCCCAGGCCAAAAAACACAGGCCAAAGCTCATCATAGCCGGGGCGTCGGCGTATCCCCGCATCATCGACTTCAATAAATTCAAGGAGATCGCCGACGGTATCGGCGCCAAGTTCATGGTCGACATAGCGCACATCGCGGGCCTCGTGGCCGCGGGACTGCACCCATCGCCCGTACCGGTGGCCGACTACGTGACCATGACCACGCACAAGACCCTGCGCGGGCCGCGCGGCGGCGTCATCCTTGCAAAGGGCGAGTATGAGAAAGACGTGAACAAGTTCATGTTCCCCGGCACGCAGGGCGGCCCGCTCATGCATACGATCGCGTCCAAGGCGGTCGCTTTCGGCGAGGCGCTCAGACCGGACTTCAAGGAATACCAGAAGCAGGTCATCAAAAACGCGAAGGTGCTGGCCGAGACGCTCCTGTCGCGCGGATTCACCGTGACCTCGGGCGGCACCGACAACCACCTGATGCTCGTCGATCTCAGAAACAAGAACGTTACCGGCAAGGACGCGGCCAACCGCCTCGACAGCGCCGGCATCACATGCAACAAGAACGGCGTTCCCTTCGACGACAAGTCGCCGTTCGTCACGAGCGGCATCCGCCTGGGCAGCCCGGCGCTCACCACGCGCGGACTCAAGGAAGCCGAGTTCAGGAAGATCGGAACATTCATCGCCGACCTCATCGACAACATGGATGACGATAAAACGCTCAAACGGGTCAAGGCCGAGGTCGCCGATATTTGCAGGTCGTTCCCGACCGATTTTCTGCGTCTCTCGTGACCGGGAAGGCTCCCGGTTGGTCCGCAGGACAATAACAGCGATCCTGGCCGCGGCGATTGCATGCATCACGCCGTTTGACGCAACCGCGCTCCCCGGCGCCGCCGAACCGGAGGTCATATTCGCCGTTACCGGCAACACGAATCCCGAATCCCCCTTCGTCGGCTTTACAGAAAGCCTGCCCGAGCTGGTTGACGCGCTCAACCGGGAGAACCCGCTATTCGTGCTGCATACCGGCAATATCGTCCGCGGCGGCGAAGACCGGGTGGGGATCATCGAAAAGGACGTTTCAAGGCAGTTCTCGCTGTTCCTCGAGTCGGCGATGAGGCTCTCGATGCCCCTGTATACCGCCGCCGGAGCGCTCGACCTGCACAACGGGTCAACCGAAATATATACCCGTCGCCTCGGACGCCCGCTCGATTATTCGTTCAATTACGACCGAATCCACATCGTGGTGCTCAATACGGTCGCAGTCGAAAACCCGGCCCGCAGCCGGGACAGGCAGATGAAGTGGCTTGCCGACGACCTCGAGCGCAACGGTAAAAGGGGGATGACGATCGTCGTGACCCATGACCGCCTTTTTTCCCCTGTCCGCGGCGAAGCGCCGTTCGAAGGAGCCGAGATCATCCACCAGGCGCTGAATAAACACGGGGTTGCGGCCGTGATCTCGGGTAGCAGTGCGTCGTTTTTCACCCTGACCAAAGACTCGGTCACCTACATCAACGCCGGCTGCGGCGGATTCAACAGCTCAGAGCGCTGCTATTCGTGCGCGCAGTATTATCTGGTGAGCTTTAAAAACGGCTCTGTCAGGGCCATGCCGAAATACCTGAAAATCAAATAGATAAAAAGAAGATCCAATCCCCGAAGGATCGCCACATTGGCTTGTCGCCTCCTCGCGATGACCGTCGCCGGATCCGCATGAGCACATCCCCCGATCCAGTCTTCATCTCCTATATCCCCCCCTTATCCCTCTTCAATTCTCTTCTCTGTGCCCTCCGTGCCTCTGTGGAAGATCCCCTTGAAAGCAAAAAAGCCCGCCCGGGCAAAATTCCATTGACACGAATAACCCCGCAAATTATTCTTTTTCCATGGATTTCATACCCGCTCCTGCCCGGGTCTCAGCCGCGATCCATATGCGCCCTGAGGAACGTTCAGGCCCCGCATCTCCCGGGCAGCGGCAGAAACGATGCTCTAGAGGACGACCATGAATGCACCGATCAGTCTGGCGGAATACAACCAGATCATAAAAGAGCTGACCGAAATTGAATCCGAACTGCAGCGCAACATCGACACAACGCTCTGGATCAGCGACCCGCACGGTGCGGGCAAGCGGTTCGTTTCCATTCTGAAGGGCCGTTTCGGCCTGGTATGGCAGACCGCATACGAGGCGCTTCCCAAGACGTTCCCCAGGGAGAAGCTCGAGTATCTCGACAGGATCATACGCAAGGGTAAATACATCACCACCGACAACTACTCCATGGAGCGCCAGGACGTCATCTCGTCCCTGGTAAAAATCATACGCTACAAGGTCCAGGACGTCACCGACTTCGACAAGATAAGGGGCAGCATCAACAAGGACCTGCGCCTGATCATCGAGAACGCCATCCTCAATTTCCACGTCCCGAATATCGTGTACGAAAACAATGTCGTGGCCGACAAGGTGATCTCGGCCCTGACCAGGGTCGTCAGGCAAGTCATTCTGGGAAGGCTCATCGTCCTGGGCGACGTGTTCGACCGCGGAGACGAGCCCGACAAGATACTGCGGATACTCATGCAGAACGACATGCGGCCCCTGGTCACCTATGTATGGGGCAACCACGATATACTGTGGATGGGCGCAGCGGCAGGCAACAAATCGCTCATCGCCGAGGCCCTGCGGATCAGCACCAGGTACGATAACCTTGAGTTCCTGAACAGGCTGGGCATAGACCTCACCAAGCTCAGGGAATTCGCGCTCAAACTCTACCCGGGCGAAATCACGGGCAATTTCAAGGCCAAGCTCGACATTTCGCGTAAAATGGAGAAGACCCTCGCGATAATACAGTTCAAGCTCGAGGAAGCGACAATCAAGAAATATCCCCAACTCGACATGGACGCTCGCCTGAACCTCGACCGGCTCGGCGAGATGATCAAAAAGGGCGACACCGGAGGCCTCACCGACACCCACTTCCCCACCATAGACCCCGATAATCCCGGCGAGTTCACTCCCGAGGAGAAGGAAGTGATCGAAGACCTCGCCCGCCAGTTCACCGCGAGCCTGCAGATAAAGAGGCTCATGAAATACCTTTTCGAGGAAGGAAAGCTGTACCACATCAACAACTACATCATGAACGTGCACGCGCTGATCCCGAGCACGGCTGAGGGGAAGTTCGAGACCCTGTACAAGAAAAAAGGGAAGGAGCTTTTCGATCATCTCGAAAACACGATCAAGCAGGTCGGGAAATACTATCTCGAAGGGGTCGAGCAGGAGGATTTCCAGCTCGCGGTGATGTTCTACATGTGGTGCGGCCCGAAATCGCCCTTCTTCGGCAAGCATGCCATGAAAACATTCGAGCGCTACTTCTATAAAGACAAGACCACGCACAAGGAAAAGACCCTTCACTGGGGCGAAAACATCTTGAAGAAAGAATTCATGGACCTCATCCAGGAGGAGTTCGGCGCCTCCAGGGTCGTTTTCGGACACACCCCGGTGGACATCTCTAAAGGGGAGAAAATCGCGACCCCGGACGGCAGGGCCATCAATATAGACGGAGGATTTTCCGAGGCATACCTGGCCCGCGGGCATTCACTCATTCAGACGCCCTATTCGATCTACGCCATAATCCTGCCGACCGAGGAGGAAATCGCCGAGTCGGGGCACAAGAAAGAGCCGCCCAAACTGATGTTCGAGCATATCGACACCTTCGACAGCCCGAAAAAAGTGAAGGAAACCTTTCACGGCAAGGAACTGCTCCAACGCAGAAACGACCTGCTGAAAAAGCTGAAACAATACGACAAGTATGCCTCACTTCATTCCTGACATCATAATACTTTTCGGCGCAGGACTTTCGCTTCTCACCTCTCTGGGGCAGCTGACCCTGCGTGAAAGAAGGACGGAAAACTACAACCTCGTCTTTCTTTTCCTCGTGCTGGGCCTGTGCCTTTTACAGATTTACTTCGTCACCAGCGGCCTGTATCTCGAAAGACCGGGATCGGTGTTCCTGTTCCTGACGTATGCATATCTCCTGGGTCCGATACTTTTTATCGCCTACTACTACGTGATATTTCCGGTGAGGGGATTCCCGGTCAGAAAAACACTCCTGTTCATCCCCTCGATGGCCGCTTTTATCGTCGACCTGTACTATTTTTTTCAGCCGAAGAACGTCCAGATCCAGATACTCAACGGCATCTTTCCAGGGCGAGAAGGTTTACTGACGCCGTTTGTCAAGAGCGTCATCGCTGGCTCATCGGTGCAGGCAATCGCCTATCTGACGTTCCTGCTCATTCTGCTTTTCAGGGAAAAATCGAGGCACGATCACGGGACCATCATGAATGTCGACATATGCTATTCGGTCTTCTCGATGGCCGCTCACGCGGTACTCGTTTCCGGGGCCGTTTTTTCTTCCCTGACTCTTATAACACTGGGCGGAGTCATGTCGAGCCTCTTGCTCATCTGCGCGTATGTCGTCGGATTCAGGTTCCCCGAATTTCTTCATCTCTTTTTCATCAGGGCGGTCAGAAAGGGAGGAAAAAGTCCGATTTCGGGCATCGAGACCGATGAGGTCATGGAACGTCTCATGAAGCTCATTAACGATGAAAAGATTTACTCTGAAGAAGACATCACCCTGCAGGACCTCGCCGACGAGCTATCCCTGACGATCCATCAGACGTCCCGCCTCATCAACGAGCAGTTCAACATGAACTTCAACAACTTCATAAACAAGTTCCGTGTCGACGAGGCGGGCAGGATACTTGTTGACGATTCATCACGATCGATTATTTCGATAGCCCATGAAGTCGGATTCAGTTCCAAATCGGCCTTCTACTCCGCCTTTTCGCGTTTTACCGGCGTGACCCCCACCGTTTTCCGCAAAGAAAAAACTGCAAAAGCCCGCGTTTAGCCGTCCTGAATTATAATTCAGGGCGACAAATCGACACAGGATATTCTAATAATTGCCAGTGATCAAGCATTCAATAATTTATCGCAGGTGCTTCAATACATCAAATAATTGATTGATTTTTTTTCAAAGAAAGATGAATATTTAATTTAAGTTACCAGCTTCCCAAAAAATCCTTAGAAAAAAGCCATCCAAGGAGAATACCATGCAGGAAATAATCGGAACCAGCAACAAAGTGCTTGAAGTCGATCTGACAACAAAAAAATTCACCATCTCGGACGTCGATTTAAAAGATCTATCCCTGTACATGGGAGGCAAGGGCCTGGGCCTTAAAATGCTCTATGACCGCATGCCGGCCGGAGTCGATCCTCTGGGAGAGGAAAACATGATCGCATTCATGATGGGCGTACTCATGGGAACCGGAGCGCCGTGCTCCGGCAGGTTCGCCGCGGTCACCAAGTCGCCCCTGACCGGAATCATGGCATCCGCCTCGTGCGGAGGGCCATTCGGCATGGCGCTCAAGACCTCCGGATGGGACGGCGTAATCGTCAAGGGAAAATCGCCCAAGCCCGTCATGCTCGTCGTGGACTCAAAGGGAGTCGAATTCAGGGACGCCGGCAAGTACTGGGGCATGGACACACATAAGGTCCAGGAGCACCTGGACAAAATCGGCAGCGCCGTGGTGATCGGCCCCGCCGGTGAAAACCTCGTCAGCTATGCCAACATCTGCTCCGGCCACCGGTTCCTCGGAAGGGGCGGCATGGGCGCGGTGATGGGATCTAAAAACCTGAAAGCCATCGTGGCCAAGGGCAAAGAATACAAGATCGTCCCCAAAAACCAGAAAAAATTCGCCAGGACCCGCAAGACATGCATGGATTACATCAACAACAACAAGGTCAGCGGCAACCAATACCGGAACCTCGGCACCAACTCACATGTCATGCTCTCGAACAAGGCCGGCATCCTTCCGGTTAGGAACTTCACGACCGGGTCGCACGGCGAGGCACACAAGGTCTCGGCCGAAGTCATGCTGACGAAGTTCAACGCCAAGAAATCAACCTGCAAGCCCTGCGCCATCCTCTGCGGCCACAAGGCGACCTTCGGGGGAGTTGACCGCATAGTGCCCGAGTTCGAGACCACAGGGCTGTTCGGGCCGAACCTCGAGATTTTCGACCCTGTCATCATCTCCAAATGGAACGAAACATGCTCTCTCATGGGCGTGGACACCATATCGGCCGCAGGCACCATAGCCTGGGCCATGGAAGCCACAGAAAAAGGCCTGTTCAAGTCAAACCTCAAATTCGGATGCCCGGACCATATCGACCAGACACTCCTGGACATCGGCCATGCAAAGGGCATCGGCAAGGAGCTCGGCATGGGTTCGCGCTGGCTATCGAGAAAATACGGCGGCGAAGACTTCGCGATGCACGTCAAGGGACTGGAGCTTGCGGCATACGACCCGCGGGGAGCCTTCGGCCAGGGCCTGGCCTTCGCGGTCGCGAACAGGGGAGCCTGCCATCTTTCAGCGGCCTTTTTCGCCCTCGAGGCATACCTTGGGATGTACGCGCCGTACACAACCTGGGGTAAGGCGAGCTACACCGCATTCGCTGAGGAATGCTTCGACGCGGTGAACAGCCTCCATATATGCCAGTTTACGGCTTTCCCGGTATTCCTCCAGCCCCCGCTCATCAGGGTGCTCCCGACCATATCGCTGAAGATATCTCTCTCTGCCATGGCGCCGATTGCGGTGCAGGTAATGGACCTCTCGATCTGGTCGAAGTTCTGGTCGTCGATAACCGGCATCAAGATGAACATGTGGCAGATGCTCAAGGCAGGCAGGCGAATACACGTGCTCGAACGCTACATGAACACGCGGGAAGGCATATCGAGAAAAGACGACACCCTGCCCGGAAGGCTCCTGCATGAAGGCAGAAAGAGCGACCCGAAAGGAAGGACCGTGCCCATCGACAAGATGGTCCCGAAATACTATAAAGTCAGGGGATACGACAAGAACGGCATCCCGAAAGACAGGACGCTTAAAAAGCTCGGCATCGTTAAAAAATAACGGCACAAAATAAAAGATCAGGAGCTGGCCATGCAAAAGAAAGCATTCTATTCATTCTTCAACCAGTCCAAATACCTGGCCGGAGCGCGGGCGCTGGAGCACATTCCGATCGAGCTCCACAGCTACGACGCGGTCAGACCTCTGGTCATAGCGACAAAGGATGTGACCGCGTCGGGGCTCAAAAAGATATTCGTCAAGGCGTTTTACGACTCGGACGTGACCATCGGCGGATTCTACGACAATGTGGGCGGCACTGCGGCGATCAGCACGATCAAGGAACTGCGCATATTGTTCCATGATCGCGGCTGCGATTCGATCATCGCTCTCGGCCACGGCCCTGCAATGGACACCGCCAAGGGCCTGAACATGCTGGTTTCGCTCGGCGTTGACGACATCTTCACGCTGGAAGGCGAAGACACGATCAGCACCCCGCTGAAACCGTTCTTCACCGTTCCCACAGCCGGTTCTTGCGGATACGACATGTCCAACATGGCCGTCATCGAGCATCACAGGTTCAAGTCCGATTTCCTTTTCCCGGACGTCGTATGCCTGGACCCGCGAATGACCGGAATCAATGACATAGGCAGAGCTGTCGAATCCGCCATGGTGGCGCTGACCCACGCGATGGAGGCATCGGATTCCACCATGCACAATCCCATGAACGACGCCTATTCCCTGGCGGCGATACAGTTCATC
>JAKLIV010000073.1 GCA_022709405.1 Spirochaetota bacterium | reverse complement strand
GGCACACGCACAGGGCCAGATAAGATAATTTTGTCTTCATATACACCTCTGGAGCATTGTTATGACTGAAATTTCAACTGCTGACTATTAAATCAGCAGGTGATGAAATGTCAATTTAGAAATCGTGGAAGTGTCGTGACAGAACAGGGCTGACGTATAAGTCACTCCCGCACCCGCGTTCACGGGCACAGGCTTCAGCGGAAATTAATCTATTCTGTCACTCCCGTACCCGCCTCCGCGGGCACAGGCTCCAACGGGAGTCCATTATAATCAATATGGATACCCGCTTGCGCGGGTATGACAGTTCGTTCCTCTAACAGCCGGAATGACATTAAAGAAGCATGTCATCCTTTTTTTGGGACAACACCATAGGGCCATATGTGCTGCATCAGCAGGAATATGGTTCCCGGACCGTATCAGCGAGGACACACCGAATACAGGTCAGATGATGTCGGAGAGGTCAGGGATGTCCAGGTTGCGCCATTGTCTGTGGATATCCCAATCTGTCCGCTCTGGCCAACGACGATCCAGGTCCCGCCTGAATCGGTCGCCACTGAATAGATCGTAGCGCTAAGCGGATTTGTGCCTGCGGCAGTCCAGGTGCCTGCGGGATTTGCCGTGTAATAGATAGTGCCATAATCGCCCACGGCAACGCAGTTGCTCGTGCCGTCAATGGCCACTCCCCTGAGGGTATCGCTCCCTGCTGCAGTAGTGCTCCAGGACGATCCCTGGTTTGTGGAGGAAGCAACATTACCGTTCGCCCCGACCATCACCAGACGGGGAGATGAATTAGCCGTCACCGCATACATATCAGATGATGCAGTATAAAGATTGCTCCATGAATTGCTATAGTTCGCTGCTGTTGCGTAGTATGTGTATCCTCCTGTGCCCACGGTATACCATCGAGAGCCGTCAAAAGCAACTCCGTTTTGGGCGCTGGTGAAAGATTGCGGAGCATTATACCATGAAGATTCAATCCCATTACTGTCAGAATAATAAATACCTGTTGATGGACCAACTGCAACATATATCCCGCCGTCATCAGTACACACGCCGGTATAATTGCCGCTTAAACCGGTAAAATTTGTCCAGTTCTTCCCGTCCGACGAATAATTGACAATGCCCGAATCTCCCACCGCCACGCAATTTGTACCGTCTGATGCCACACTTCGCAGAGCTCCGCTGTAGTTGGATCCCAGGAACCAGTTCTGGCCGTCGGGTGAATACAGGGCCACGCCGTTGCCCACCGCCACCCACTGCGCTTCAAGAGCGGTCACATTATCAATAATGGTCACGGTGTTGTTCATCATAGAGCCCAGTTGCGCGTTTACCGGATTCGACAGGGTAACGATGAATGTTTCATCGCCTTCAAGAAGTGCGTCGGCGTAAACTATTGGCGAGATGTAATCGTATGTTTCGCCGACCGAAAAATTTACGATTCCTGACGCGAGCGTATAATCGGTCCCTCCGCCGGTTGCGGTGCCGGCGGTGACGGCATAGTCTACGCTTGCGGGAAGAGACGTGCCGCCGGTCAGGTTGATGCGAATATTAAGGAAATTGTTCCCGCTGGCGGGCTCGACTATCCCCGACGTCGCTGAATCGAAGGCCACTTCAGGCAGCGCGTCATCGTCGCTTATGGATATGGTATGCACCGTTATAGCTCCAGCAGCTGCGTTTGTTGGGGTCCCCATGGTCAGCGTGATGGTCTCAGTGCCTTCATAATTACTATCATCACTGAGGGTCACGGTTATCGTGCCTGAAGCAGAACCCGCGGGTATGTCAAGCGCGGATGACGGGTTTATCGTGAAGTCACTCCCCTGGGTCGTTGTGCCGCCTATGGTGAACGGCACGGTCACGGTACTCGTGCTGGTTGCCGAAAGGACAAGCATCACGGTTAACGTGCCGGTTTCGCCCGTATTCAACTGGCCCCCGGAATCAAAGGCCACGGTGCGCGTGTTATAAGAATACACCGTGCTGGCGATTGAAGAATCATCCATCCCTGACGCAATTGCGTAGGCGTATAATGACGTTGCGCCGGCTATGTTGAGAGGGATTGAATACAGTTCATAGGTGACATCGTCATAGCTGTAATAGATTTCGGCGCCTGGCGTATCGCAGAATATCTCGACAGTGAACGGATCATAGTGGGTGCCCCCGGTAACGCTGAAATACGGCGTTTCAACCGTGCCAAGCGGAATATCAATGATATACGATGCCGATGCTGTTGCGGAATCGTTCATACCTGATGCTGCGGCGTAGGCATATAAAGTCGTTGTGGCGCTTATCGTGAGGGGGCCCGAATACGGGTCATAGGTGACATTGTCATAGCTGTAATAGATGTCGGCCCCGGAGGTGGCGCAGTTTATCTCGACGGCGAACGAACTGGCGTATGTCCCTGCCGGAACCGTGAAAGTAGGCGTTTCAACCGTGCCAACCGGAATGTCTATAACATAGGATGCCGATGCTGTTGCGGAATCGTTCATCCCTGTTACAACGGCATAGGCATATACTGATGTTGTGGCGGTTATAGTGAGCGCGCCCGAATACAGGTCATAGGTGACATTGTCAAAACTGTAATAGATGTCGGACCCGGAGGTGGCGCAGTTTATCTCGACCGAGATCGAATTGGTGTATGTTCCTGCCGGAACAGTGAAAGTAGGAGTTTCAACCGTATCGAGCGTGGTTACGACATCATAGTAGGCCTCCGTGGAGGCAGACATCATCCCATCCTTATAGGCGATCGCCCGCAGATAGGTCGGCTGGGAAATTCGTACCGGATTTCCGGTGTAGATTATCCCCGTTGTTTCAGTGGGGGAATCGAATTCGCCCGTGGTATACCTGATTGAAACTCCGGGCGTGTCGCAGATTATTTCCACGTCGATCGGTTCACTATAGGCGCCGGCGGCCGGGTCGAAGTAGGGCGACCCGACAGGCTGGTCAACCACATACTCGCCATGGGCGATCTTCGACTCTCCCTTGTCGGCCGTAAAGGCCATGGCCCTAATGATCGTGGTTCCCGGAACTGCCACGGACACGGGTGCTCCCTCGGTATAGAGCGTCCCTGTTATGAGCGTACCGGTTTCAATATCATATTCAGGGTCATCAGGTTCGGCCCCCGAGGTATCGGCCGTATAAACGATGACCGCGCCTTCAGTGTCGCATGAAATCTCCACCTGGCCGGTAAACCCGTCTGCGGTCAGATAGGCGCCAGGTTTAGGCGTGAAAACCGGCGTTGCAGTGCGCCAGCCGTTTTTCGCGAATTCGAAGAAGTCTGTACGGTCGCAGGACGAAAAGATGAATCCTGAAATTATAGCAATACATAAAGCTGATATTTTTCTCATGAAGCCGCCGGGGAATTGTAGATTGTACTCATAATATAATATTTTAATATACAATCATTTGATAATAATTACAATCTTTCTTTTATAGAATAAACATGTCAATAATGATATTGGTTCTGAACCCATGGCAAACCGCCTTCAAATTCAAATATATTGCTTGAACCAAAACGGGGTATTCTAAAATAATGGATTAAGGGCCTGCGGAACCGATTGCATCGATTGTCAAAACCGCAACCTATTTTTAGAATCACTGGTCCAGACAATGAAAACATTGAACAGAATTTTTTTATCAAAATACGAATCCGAAGATTTCACTCTTCGCAACAAAGCCGCTGCGCTCTTCTATTACAATTGCACGATGATGATTCTACTGGTCGTTCTCGTAAGCACATATGCGGTAATCAATCCTGAAGGGATACTGAGCCCGCTCATTGGCGCGAGCTCCATCATGCTCTTTGTCCTGCTAAGCACGCTTTTCATATCACTGGGGAAATACGATGCCTCGGTGATGGTCTATCTTTTACCCACGATAATCATCGTGATTGCAGCCCGGTTCGCCAAACTGGTGAACACTCCCCATCTGGGATTCACGTCTTACCTGTATTATAATTTCTACATAATCGTCTTCGCTGCCGTATTCGGTAAAAAAAAGATGCTCCCTGCAACCGTTATTCTTTTTATCATCTGCAATATCGGCTACTTCATACTCGCGAAGGACAAACTCGACCCGGTTTCACTTGAAATCGCGAAAACGGGAATCGCGAACAGCACAATCGTACTTGTCATCACGGGAATAGTCTCCTATATCAATATAATGCTCACTGACGACTCGACCACCAGACATAAGGAAGAGGCCGAACACAGTAAAAAGCAATACGCCCTCATCGCCAGCATCCTTACATCGATCAGGGAAATTTCCTCGAGCCTCAAATCGTCGGCCGGCGCATTCAGGTCGACCGCGGCCGCCCTGAACGAAAGCGCCCAGAGCCAGGCGGCCCGCTTGGAGGAATCGTCCGCATCCATGGAGGAGATCGCCTCAGCGATAGAAAAGGTATCCTACGACTCATCCGTTCAATCCAGTTCCGTGGGCAAGATTGAAGATTCCATAATCGATCTCGATAAGTTAATCGGCGATGTCGCGGAAAGGGCCGGAAAAATCAAAAACGAATCGGAAAAAGCGATCAGCCAGGGCAAAGAGGCCGTTGTCATCTTCGAGAGAGTGCAGGATGGAATACAGCAGATCAATCTTAGCGCCGGAAAAATCAAGGAGATGGTGGACCTCATAACCGACATAGCCGACCGCACCAATCTTCTCTCGTTGAACGCCTCGATAGAATCCGCAAGGGCAGGGGAGGCCGGCAGAGGTTTCTCGGTCGTCGCAGAGGAAATATCAAAGCTCGCGGACAACAGTACGGCGTCCGCCAAGGAGATATCCCAGCTCATCATCGAGACCACACAAAACATAAACAACGGATCGAGTCTGTTCAATACGCTCTACAGCCATCTGAGAGACATGAACGTCACCCTCGAGTTTTCAAGCCGTCTGGGAAAGGAAATGGACGAGGCAACCGTGAAGCAGATGAACCTGAGCGGCGAGGTCAAGCATTCCATCAAGGGAGTCAACGAGCTTTCGCAGAGCATTTCCTCCGCAATGACCGAACAGTCCGCCACGGCGCAGGAGCTGTCTCAATCACTCGATATAGTCAACGAGCTGACCCAGTCAAACGCGGCGTCAGCGGAAGAGGTGACTGCCGCAACCGAAACCCTTATGCAGAACGCCGAACAGCTCCTTGCAATCATTGATGAGGCAAAAGCAGGCTCTTGATTATGGGTATCGCGTCTTGTGCTTATTCCATGAAGAAGGGCTTCCCGTTTACGAGGCTCCCCAAAAAGCTTCATTGAAGGAATCATTATATTACAGTCTTTTCAAACATCACTTTGTGCATCCCCCGCAATGCATTGCAGATGAATACTTCGTCTGCTTCAATGATATCATGCAGAGTCAGGATTCTTTCCTCCGCAGTGGGTTCATTGTCTAAAATATAGCTCCTCATGACCCCCGGAAGCACGCCGCATAGAAGCGGCGGCGTGAAAAACACACCATCTTTTTTAATGAATACATTGCTGATGCATCCTTCGGTTAATTCGCCGCGCTCATTAAAAAAGAACACTTCATCGAGGCCCCGCATTCGCGCACGGCGAAGCAGATCCTCACGGAACATTCTGTTCTTTATCTTGTGCCCGAGAAGCGGATCATTTGAATCGACCCTCATCCCGGCCACCCCGGCACTGCAGGGATTATTCCTCGGAAACAAATCTAAACGCTCATGTTCGATGACGATCCCGCCCCATCTGTCACATAAAACCCTGATCTTAAATGCCTCGTCATGGTCAAGCGACGCGCAATAGTTTGACACCGCGCGGCAGAATTTATCTTCATCCGCGGGGATTTTGAAATAACTGGCGCTATGGATCATACGAGAGCAGTGCCGCTTTAAAAGCGGCAGTTTCCCGCATTCACAGAGTATGGTTTCAATGAGCGCGAAATCATCGTCTCCGGCTACGAACTTCATTTTCAGGAGGCACTCTTCGTATTCGCTTCCCGGGTCAGAATCCCAAACAATGCCGCCGCCCACTCCCAGCCTCGCCCCTTTTTCCCCGATGGAGATCGTGCGTATGGCTACATTGAAAAAAGCGTCACCGCGCGGAGAGATAAAACCGATCGAGCCGGTGTAAATCCCGCGGGGCTCCTTTTCAATATTACGAATCAGCTCCATGGCGCGCACCTTTGGAGCTCCGGTCACCGAACCGCAGGGAAAGAGCGATGAAAAAATATCGACAAAGGATATTTTCTCACTGAGTGTTCCTTTAATGGTGGATGTCATCTGAAAAAGACTGGGATATTCCTCGACCGTGAAAAGCCGCGGAACGCATACTGACCCGTTTTCGCATATCCTGTTCAGGTCATTGCGCAGCAGATCGACGATCATCAGGTTTTCTGCGCGATCCTTTTCGCTTGTTTCAAGTGCTTGGCGCTGCGCTCTGTCTTCAAGTGGACTGCTCCCTCTGGTCTTGGTCCCTTTCATGGGCCTGACAGTGATTTCATCGCCATTTTTGCAGAAAAACAGTTCGGGAGACAAACTCAAAGCAACGATCTCGTCGGTCATCACCCAGGCTGAATATGGCACAGGATGGGATTGCCTCAATTCGAAAAAAAGCGCCAGTGGGTCAATAATCTGCGAAAGCTCAGCCTGCCAGGTGTAATTCATCTGATAAATTTCACCCTGTTCGATAAGATCTTTGATGGCCATGATGTCCTTTTCATAGTAATTGCGCCGCATGATCGATAAATGCGGATGACATCTTCGCACAGGCAAATCACTGAGAGTGATAATCCGGTTCAGGTCAACTTGTTCACACGAACGATACAGGCCGAACCAGAGCAGTGGGAACGAATAAGTTTCGGCGCATTGCGAAGTCAGGCGGTCTTCAAAGGCCCAGCCAGCCTCATACGCGACATACCCGGCGGCGAAATATCCCCGGGCAATGTAGCTTTCCAACTCGCGAAAAGCTGATGGAACTTCGGACAAATGCTTTGTGGTCAGCGTGAATTCCGGTTCGGAAAAAAGCAGGCCCTCCTTCTGAGCCGGGATGGCGTCATCCTGCTTTTCGATGAGAACCGTTCCGCTTTTTTTAAGGGTGGAATATATCCTTATAGACATGAACTTTCTTTTACGATCACATTTCCTACATACCGGGCCAGTGTAAAGAAAGTTCCCGTGCATGACAGATTAACCAGGCTCAGGGAGCGCATGAAAACCGGATACGTCAAAATTCCGGGATTAAAAAGATACGCTTATTTCTTGTGCTTCTTCTTCAGCATTATCACCCTCTGGAGCCCCATGTATTCGTTGTTTCCCGGTTCCAGCTCAAGAGCCTTCGACACCAGGGATGACGCCTTGTCCAGTTCCCCTGCATTCATCGCTGCTTCAGCCTCTTTCACGAGCTTGCGTGCTTCGGGATTCGCAGGCGACGGCCGATTGTCCCGCGATTTAACCGAGCCGGAATTTCTCGCGTCCCTCTGCTTTTTCTGCTCCTCCATTTTCATGAGACCGATTACGCTGCTTCGCAGGTTATGCGCTTCATGAAATACCGGATCAGCCTTGATATATATATCCAGTTTCGCCAGTGCGTCTTCATATTTGCTGTTTATATAATCCCTGTACGCTTCATTGTAAATGATCGCGTAATCATTTATCTCGTACTCCTTGAAATTCCGGGCATAGCTCCTGGCCCTGTCGAGGTATTCCCAGGCCTTTTCGAAATTCTTCTGGCTGCGGTACATGACGGAAAGACCGAGGGAGACTCTCACCGCTGCCGTTTCATCAAGAGCGCCCATTGTCCCGTTTTTAAATTTGCTCGAATATGTTTCTTCGGTTTTTTTCAGATCTTCAATGGCGTAGTCGAGCTTGCTGCCGCATGAACTGAAAACTGCCGGCGACACTTCGTACCCCTTGGCATATTCCTGATACACCCGCATGAACTGCTGCCAGAACTTAATCACATCATTGCACTTATCCTGGAAAAGCGGGCTGTCCTTGCCTTTCAGTTTAGCCACTTCCATGTCGAGGACATCGTAGACCTGTTTGTCGGGCGTAATTGCCAGAAGCAGTGATGCAAGGGGAATAAATAATGCAGCTAACAGTATTTTTTTCATGATAAACACTCCGTTTCGCTCTAATTGTCGTATAAGCGGACCGTTAAAAACAAGGATTGCCTTGAAGGGAGATTCATAATGAATTGATTATCGATGGTATTTAATCTATTCTTTCAACAACAAAATAGTTGATATTTTATTCTTTTTCATAAATCCTCGTTGTAAAAGTGAAAACTTATAATATTCAGGTTGTTTTTAAAGGGGATAAAATGCGAAGATCGTTATTCATCATTTTAGCTCTTCTTGCTTTTACGGCAGCCACCGTGCCTCCGGGATGGAAGGTCTATAAGGACAGGAAAGGGCGCTTCGAGGTTTCTCTCCCCTGTGAACCAATGGAATCAACGTTCGATCATGGCCCTGAGATAGCGGACAGTCTGAAGCTGGAATGCAAATTCGAGCAGTACTATTACCGGGTTGAATTGATCGAGTATGGAGAAACCCCGGCGGAAGCAGTGCTTGATGGCATCACCAGGCAAATTGTGAACATTTCCCTGGAACCCAACGAGGAAATAACGTCAGCCACAAAAAGACAATCCAGGGGACTGCCCTTCTGGGATTACACGATCAACCGGAAGCCGAATATGGGAAATATCCGAAAGGAGCGCTTTACCGCAAAAGACAAGCTGCTGTTCCGAATTTCTTCCACGCCGATCAACTCAAGCGCTCAGGACTGGACCCCGTTCATTACAACGAGCCTGACGATCAAGTAGATACCGGCATAGGATTGCGGCAGTCACGACCTGGCCAATGCGTCGACAATCCTGCAGCAGCCGCCGTTTTTTATAAATTCGGTGTGTTCGTCCAGGGTTTCGAAACTGCGTCCCGTTATTTTGCAACAGGTCATCTCCGGCCCATTCACGCTGAAGAATGCCTGCAGCGTGTTTTTCGCATAAGGATTATTATACGCCGATTTCCCGGGGTTCTTCCTGCACCAGGCGAGGCTCCTTATCCATATCGCCGCGCTCAGCGCGCCGCACCCGTTGCCGCTCAGCCCCATCCCCCCAGCGAAACCGGAAACCATGACCGCCTCCTCATCCCCGGCGCCCATTTTTTTTACAGTTTCTGAAGCGCAGCTCAACGGCGCTTGCGTATATTTCGTGGCGGCAGACAGACCGGCTGAAGCGGCGGTGATTGCCTCTGGGAGCCATTCATCTGCAAGGTCCAGGCAGTCCCTGTTGATGTGCAGGATGAATTTCACCATGAATGCAAAGAGTTCAATTTTCCTGGTGAAGTCATGGCCGCACACGTCCCTGCAATTGACGCTCCCGGTTTTACCGGCGTACGATTCCATGACGCGCCCGGTTGCTGTGACGGCTGAGGCAATGGCCTTCCCCTGATCGTCATATCTGCGAAAGCATTCCGCTCCAATGGCCAGCGAGGATCCCCAGAGCATTCCGCACTGATGCCCCTGCAGAATTATTCCACCTGCGAGCGGGTCCGCGGCGCGCTCCTCGATTCCCTTCAGGCAGCCGAACTCCCGGTCCAGGAAAAAGCAGAATGCCTGCGAGCATGAGCCTTTTTTCATGAAGTCTTTTTTGATGTCATTGGGCGTCGGTAGCGTTTTTTCCATTGTATCCCCCATCTCAGCCCGCGCCATCTTCGTCGGGACGATATTCCAGCAGGTCCCCGGGCTGGCAGCCCAACTCCCTGCACAGCGCATCCAGCGTGTTCACCCGCAGGGCGCGCGCTTTCCCGGTCTTGAGTATCGACAGGTTCGAATCCGTCAGGTCTATGCGCCTGGCGAGCTCGCCCAGCGATATCTTTCTGTCCGCCATTACCCTGTCGAGTCTGAATATGATTGCCATGTAATCCCCCGCTATACCGTGAGATCGTGCTCTTCCTGGAGAAGCGTGCCGCTTCTGATGATCTCGCACATCATCAGCAGCACCACGCTCAGCACCAGCGAGCTCAGGCTGAAGGTCAGTATCGAGAACGCGACCAGAAGCTTGCCGATGACCGAGATGAGCCGTACGTTTCCTGCGTTGAACATGATGTTGTCCCTGAAATTCAGGAAAAGCCGCCGTGATTTCCCGATTATCAGGAGCAGCAGCACGATCACGGCCTCCGCATAGGGAATCATGACGAATTTCACCGCCAGCGGCAGGTGCTTGAACTCTTCCCAGTCCCTTTTATCTTTATCGGTGAAGTCTTTGCCGAATTCTTTCTTCAAGTCCCCGGTCGCACGTGCATGGTCCCTGTCACACAGGTTGATCTCGCCTTTCTCTATCGCCGATACGACCTTTTCGCCAGCCGGTGTCGTAAAGAAAATTATTCCACCCATGGCAAAGGGCGCTATCAAGGCAGTGATGAATACCAGGTGCCACGATACCCGCAGCAGCCCGGCCATGAAGGAGGACACTGACCTGTTGCCGAAGTATTTCATGTTTGTTCTCCAGTATGGATTATTATATGATAGATTAAATATCGGCAATAATTTGTCGTAAGTCAAGCATTATTTATTGATATATAATATATTTTTATCATTTTTTAATAATAATGCGGATAAAACTCTGCTGATGGTATCCGCTTTGAATGAAAATCCTAAAAAAACCGGGGTTAATCAGAAAACAGGGGCATGCTTCCCGAGGTAATCCTGAAAAAGATACGGGCCCTTTATCAGGGCCGTATCATGTGATATTTAATCCTGCCGATAGGCGATATGAGGTGAGAAACCCGGCCTAAATTTCCCTGGCCGCGTCGAACCCGTCCCTGACCGCATCGTGTATTCTGCCCGGCTTTTTCGCGTCTCCGATAATTTTTACTTTGGCGAACTCGCCTTTGATTTCATTGTAGAACGCGTCATTGCTGCGCACCCCGACGGCAAGAACCACGCCGTCCACCGAAATTTCACGCGGAGCGAATGTGGCGGTGTCCTTGAGCAGAATGCCGTCCCTGCCGATCGAAACCAGCCGGTGTCCGGTGATGAATTCAGGCCCGTACTGCCTGAGCCGAGACAGGACGTCGTCCAGGTTCTGGTCGTATGCTCCCGGGCCGATCTCTCTGAGCATCTCGACTACAACAATCCGGTTGCCGTCCTCGGCGAGCTTCTCAGCTGTCTCCAGCCCGGTCATCCCAGAGCCGATGACCGCGATCTTCTTTCTTTTGAATTTTACTGCTCCCCCCAGTATCTCGGCGTAAGTACACACGTTTTTTCTTTCCACGCCGTCAATCGGCGGCATTAGGGCCTCTCCGCCGGTCGCGACGATGACGGCGTACGGATCGATTTTCCTGAGCTCTTTGATTCCAGGAACGCTGTTGAAAACTATTCTCGCGCCGGCTTTCTTCGCCTTTGTCTCGAGATCCCTGAAGCACCAGTCTATCTTCTCTTTTTTCGGCGGTTTGTTCGCGAGCTGAAGCTGCCCTCCCACGCAGCGGTTTTTTTCAAACACAACGGTCTTGAATCCGCGTAAAGCGAGAACTTCTGCCGCCGCAAGCCCTGCCGGCCCCGCGCCGATCACCGCCGCAGCCCGGCCCTTGCCGTTTTTATTCAGCGCCGCGGTCTCTTTTTCCCTGCCGAGCCTCGGATTGACCGAGCATTCGAGCGGCAGACCAGCCGGAGCGTTCGCGTTGAGCGATTCGAAACACCACAGGCACGAAATGCACCGTGATATCTCTTTCTCGCGTCCCCCCTTCACCTTGGCTATCCATTCAGGGTCTGCGAGGAACTGGCGTCCGAGGGCAATGAAGTCCTGGTCTCCCCTGGCGAGCTGCTTTTCGGCCTGGGCCGCAGAGCGTATCAGGTTGGCGGCTATGACCGGAATCGAAACTTTTTCCTTTACGGAACGCGCGAGATCTTTCCTCCATCCCGGCTCGAACGAGATCGGCTCGAGCCAGTAGTTCATGGTTTCATACGACGCAGATGACACATCGATGGCGTCGATCCCGGCGCGCTCGAGCGCCGCCGCCATCTCGACTCCCTCGTCGAGCTCGATGCCGCAGTCTGTTTCCCCTATGCACCGGTAGAATTCGTCGACCGAAAGCCTTACCGCAATCGGGTAATCAGGCCCGCACTTCCCGCGGACGCCCTTTATTATCTCCAGCAGAAAGCGCATCCGGTTCTCGAGCGAACCGCCGTACTCGTCGGTGCGCTTGTTCGTCCGCGAGCTCAGGAACTGCTGTATCAGGTACCCGTGAGACGCATGAAGCTCAACTCCGTCCGCGCCGCTCTTCTGCACCCGCACCGCCGCATCGATGAAATCCCGAACCAGGCCCCTGATTTCCCGTTTCGAAAGGGCCCTCGTTTTCTGTTTGCATCTCCCGCAGGGAATGGCGGACGGCGCCGCCACCGCTGGAGCCCAGACTTTATCGTAGAACCATGTGGTTGCAGGCACGAGTTTCGGGAACAGCTTCCAGAATCCCGGCCATAACCGGCCGACGAGCTGGAGCGCAGGCCACGAGAGGACCATGAGCGAAAGGTTCTGGCGTCCGGGGTGATGGAGCTGGCAGAATATCTTCGTCCCGTGCGCGTGCACGCGTTCGACCATTTCCGAGAACGGCTTTATGTAACGGTCAGACGACATGGAAAGCTGCCGCGGCAGGCTTGCGCCGTGAAGGTCGTTCACGCGGGTGATTCCGGTAAAGAGAAGCCCGAGGCCGTTTCTCGCGCGCTCCTCGTAATACGCAACAAGCTGTTCAGACGGGGTCCCGTCGAAATTCGCCATGCCCACTTCAACAGGGGACATCACGACGCGGTTGCGGATTTCGACCTTCCCGATTTTTCCCTTGGAGAACAGATGTGGATATTTCATTGTGACAATCCTCCGTTCAGGTGCACATGAGGCATATTATCCATAGATCATTCCGGAAATCAACCAAAGAAAAAGCGGAGCTTGATTAGGCTCCGCTTTTCAGACAATTGAAACCCGGACCGTCTGAAGACGGCCCGGGTTATCCGTTAAGCCATGAATCATTAATCATTCTGAAAGAGTATAACCTAAAACCCAGTCACTTGCATCTCCTACCCCATAATCGTTATATGCCGAAACATATATGACATATACCGAATCCGGATTAAGATCCTCGAAAATATGCGTCGTGCCCGATGTCACCTCTGCAAAATCCTCAAATGATCCTCCATCGGTAATATACACATAATAGCCATCTGCGCCGTCAACCGCGTCCCATGACACAGTCAGTGTCGTTAATGTCTCATCGCTTACCGTAACCCCCTCTGGAGCAGAAGGAGTCAAATCTTCAAGCGTGGTGCCCTGAACTTCATCACTGAGATATCCTTCAATGAGAGGTTCTTCACCGTTGTCGATATAAGCCGAAATAGTTATATAATATGTGGTATTCGGTTCGAGGGATTCGAAAGTACACGTTATATCAGATACGTCAATAAAATCACTATATGAATCTCCATCCGAGATATACACAAAATAACCATCTACACCCTCAACCGCGTCCCAGGACACGGTCAGTGTCGTTAATGTTTCATCGCTTACCGTAACACCTTCCGGCGCGGAAGGTTTGCCGGATACATCGTAATCGACGCCGCTTACAGTGCAATAACCTGCTTTTTCTGTCCCGTTATCGGTAAAATCCGCTTCAAGGGTTCCGCTGTACGTGCCGGTTGCCGTTACCATGCCGGTAGTGTAATATTCCATGTCATTGGTAATAGTACCCGTATAAGCAGTGCCTGTGTCGTTGTATGAAGTGAAAACATAGACCCAATCATAGGTTTCTTCATCCTCAGTTATTACACAGGTTCCTCCATTGTCGCCGTTAAAAGTGCCGAACTCAAACTCAGTTTCACTGAATTTGATATTAATACTGTCCCACATCGCAATGAAATCCTGAACAAACGCGGCGTCGTCCTGGCCGCTACCGGAAGCAGATGTCTTTCCCGAGACAGCCGCGCTCTGGGCGCTTTCATCGATCGAATTGTACGCCGACACTTTATAATAATAGGTGGTGTTCGCCGCAAGACCGTTATTGGTATACGTCGTACCAGATGTAATGTCCGATCCTATTTGTGAATATGATCCGCCTGATGTCGCCGCGCGGTACAGCCGGTATCCAGTGGCCCCGGTCACCGCGTTCCAGGACAGTGTAAGGCTCGATACAGTCGGATTCGATGCAGCAAGCCCCGTGGGCGATGCCGGCGCGCCGGTAGATGAAAGCGTGGAGCCAACCGCAAAATCGCTCAATGCCCCCTCTCCCTCGGAGTCAAAGGCCGAAACCTTGTAGAAATAGCTCGTGAGCTCGGCCAGTCCGGAATCGGTATATGTCGTGACGCCGGTGATATCGGATCCTATCTGCGAATATGTGCCTGTCTGGGTCGCCGAACGGTACACACGGTATCCCTCCGCGCCGTTCACCGGGCTCCATGCCACGATCAGCGCCGATTCAACCGGGCTGCCGTTACTCACCGTGATGGTAGCAGGCGCGGGCAACAAAGTCGGAGAATCATCAGAATCCGAACCGCCGCTGTCGCAAGCACTCATGCACAGCGCTACCGTTATTGATACAATAATGAGAAGGGAAAAATATTTTCTTAAAACCATAAAACAAACCCTCCTTTAGAGCCATATGGCTACTATAATTAAAATACTTAATATAGAGTTGACGTTATGAGATATGCGATATTTTGTCCACTATTAATTCAGAGGCGGGATTAATTATTCAATGCAGTTGAGAGATACAGCAGGAGAACGGGGTTTTCTCCCCACATGTCAATCATCGGCACCGTAAAAAATTGGATAATAACATGTTAATAAAAGCCACTAATTCGCCGGAACAAGAATGCAAATGCATCACGCCTGCAGGGCCGGTTCGGCGCATAGATATTATAGTTCGCCGACTGGCCCGTTTACGCGATATAAGGGTATTACTTTTCGGCCTTTATGGGCATGCAATAGATTATCTTTTTCTCCTGCATGTCATATATTTCCAGACCGAAATCCCCATCTGTGGTTTTGCCCTTCAGGTATTCCCCCAGAACAGGGTATACCTTCGAGGGCCCAATCATGTATGAAAGATACGTTTTGATAGGAAACTCGCATGTTGCGCATACTTTTTTCTGGAAGTCCCTGACGAATAATCCTTCATCAAGTGCGCCGATTTTTCCCAGATCCGCACTGCTGACAATAAAACCGCATTCGCTGCGCAATTCCTCTTCTTTTACTTTCGCTGGGTCATCGTAATACAGCCCTGCTCCTTTGAGCGTTTTTATGTCGATCTTTTTCCCCAGCACTTCGCCGACTTCCTCGAACACCGATCCTGTTTTGTAATAACTGCCGATATGTTTCTTGAGGACCATGGTATAGGGCCCGATCTCTCTTTCAGTAACAGACACTGAATAACAAATGCCGCTGTACAATACAAGACCAAGCGCCACAGCAGCCAGAACCGCAATGATGATTAATGCCTTTTTCATGATAAGCCTCCCGGATTGAGATACTATACAATTGTATAGATTGCTTGACCTTTTGTCAAATCTTTTTTGGCCTGAATTTTTCGGTTTGAGAGCCGCCCCTTGAGCTTCAAGTGAGCGATTTAAGCATTGCTATAGCATAAGTTAGATTGCAGATGTCGAGCAGCAGTGATGAATAATACACAGATCCCGACCCGGGAACATCCCTAAGGCAAAACTAATTCAGGGTATTGTTGATATCAATCTCCTGAGAAAAGTTGCCTTCGGCGTTTTTCGAGGCCCTTGCAATATCGTTGTACTGGATGAAATCCTTTTCACAGTGGATAAAGGCCCGCACGACCATATCGTCGAAATGCGTCCTGGCGCTCTTCTTGATGATGTCGGCCGCTTTACGATGGTCGAAGGCTTCCTTGTAGGGGCGCTTGCTCGTCAGGGCGTCATAAACGTCGGCAATGGCGACGATCCGCGCCGACAGCGGTATTTCATCCTGCTTCAATCCCCTGGGATAGCCTGTGCCGTCCCACTTTTCATGATGATAATACGCAACTTCTTTGCCCAGATTGAGATACGAGCGGTTCTTGATTTTCTGCTCCGCTTCGTGGATCGTGTCGCCGCCGATAATGGTATGGCTCTTCATTATCTCGAACTCTTCGGTCGTGAGCTTCCCCGGTTTGTGAAGTATCTGGTCGGGGATTCCGACTTTCCCGATGTCATGGAGCGGGCAGCTGCTGACCAGGTCGTTGATGTACTCGTCGGAGATATAATTCTTGAAGTTTTTATACGTCGAGAGCTCATGAGCGAGCAGCTCGGTATATTTCATGATGCGCTCGAGATGAGAGCCCGTCTCCCAGTCCCGGTATTCCGTCAGTTTCGCCAGGGCGAGGATCGTGACCTTCTGAGCCTGGCTCAACTGATGAATGAGCTCGTTCGATTTCACTTCCAGGCTTATCTTTTCGGATATATCGAAGAAAAACGCCACGACGATTATGGGATTGCCCCGGTCGTCTTTCATGACCGATTCCACATACATGACCGTTACCGGCTCGCCGTTTTTCCGCTTGAGCTTTATTTCGCTGTTTTTACGTTCAGGCTGATCGGTCCTCATCTTGCCGAAGCTGCTGAGAACATCGCCTGTCCCCGGCACGATAAAGTCCCTGATGTTGCGGTTCAGGACCTCCTTTTCGGTGTACCCGAGGATCTTTACGGCCCCGATGTTCCATTTGGTGATGCATCCTTTGAGGTCGGTCGTGACGATCCCGATCATGTCGGTCTGTATTATCTGCTCATGGATCGAGTAAATGGTGTTGAGCTGGG
Organism: Spirochaetota bacterium; assembly: GCA_022709405.1. Taxonomy (GTDB): domain Bacteria; phylum Spirochaetota; class UBA4802; order UBA4802; family UBA5550; genus JAKLIV01. Next base: position 1,950 of record JAKLIV010000073.1, on the reverse strand, counting down.
ACTCCATTTTTTTATGATCGCTGACATCCCGTATAAGAACCTGTATGCGCTTTGATGACGGGGACGTCCTGGTCATTTCGATCTCAGTAGATAGGGCTGCGCCGTCAACGGCGATCATCTCGGCTTCAACGGCTCCGGGATTTTCATCATCTTCGAAAAGTCCCTCCATCATCTTCTTCAAAGCGGTCCTCTCCAGCTTGGGAAAAAAATCGAACAGGTTGAGGCTGCTCAAATCATCGGAGGAGCCGGTTTTCTGGTAAAACGCCTCGTTGCAAAGATGCATGTTCCCGTGCCTGTCGCAAAAGGCGATCATGTCGTGCGACGAGTCGATCATTCTCCGGTACTCGTCTTCAGTTTCGGCGAGCGCTTCGGCGCTTTTACGCCGGCTTATCTCCACCGCCGCCGAGTTAGACAGAAGCTGAAAGTATTCAAAATTGCTTTCCAGAACGTCAAGCTCCGCAAGTACGGCGATTGACCCTTCGGCCCCTTCCTTGGCCTCGAGCGGGAAAATAATCAATGAGAGGCCTTCGCAGAGAGACACGGCCTTCGATATGATTTTTTTCTGTTTATTCGGGAAACAGCTCTCAAAAAAATCCTCAAGACCGTCATGCCCGATGAAGAAAATGGGGTTCACCATTTTGACCGAAACGCAGAAGGGATTTCCGGGATTCCTTTTCAGGCTGAATTCACCGCCTTCCAGATTCCCCTCAAAAATACCGTCCAGGGCCGATCGCCTCATGTCGGGATACACGCGGGCCACATGCATGGTGTCGCCGTTGTTTATGACGAAGGCGACGGCCTTGGCGTTCAGATCCATGTATCCCTGGATTATCTTTTCGACGCTTTCCCCCCGGTCCTTTTCGGCCTCGATGCCGTGCACCGTATCCACGAGCGTCCTGAGGTTCTTTTCCTTTTCCTTGAGGATGTCGATTTTCTGCGATACTTCCAGTTCGAGTTTTTTATTCTGCTTCTTTATCTGCCTGTGCTCCAGGGCCTTTTCGGTGATATCTTCGACGGTCTGCATCACCGCGCTTATCTCGCCATTGTCAGACACGATGGGAGAGCTCTTGATCTTGTAATACGAAACGCCGCTCTCACGGGTGATCTTGATTTCCCTGGATACGGCCTTTCCCGATTCAAGCGTCTCCTTCACCGAACACTCGGAACAGAACTGGGATCTCTCGTCGTCCGGCATGATATCGCGGCATATGCAGTTTTCCCCCTCGTGGTAGCCGGGATACCAGGCCTTGAAGCGGTTATTGGCCTCGATTATCTGAAAGTTGCGGTCAACGACATATATGGGAAGGGGCGTGGATTCGAATATGGCCCGGAATTTCGACTCCGACGTTGAAGCGCGGAAAATATTCATGAAATTCCTGTAGCTGCTGCCTATTATCCGCGTTATGAGCGTCATGAGCCTTACGTCGTCTTTGCTCATGACCCCGTGTCCGGACGGAACGAGCAGGTCTACGGTTCCGACGAATGCATTGCCGGATTTTATGGGGAATATTACGAGTTCGCCCGTGGTGTCGTTTTCCATCAGGGCGTTCAGGTCCTGGCCGGCGTGCAGCTTTTGAAGGATGCTGCTCATGGAGAAGAAATATTCAAGAAAAAGCGTCTTGTCGAAGCTTCGGGTCTGGGTGATGTCGTCGTCGAATTCGACGTTTTTCGTTTTCACGATAATGCCGCTCATGAGCGGGTTAATGATGTTCCGGTGCTTCTCTTTCAGCTCCACGAGCGGCACCTTGCGGACGATGTTGAGCTCCGAGAGTTCGTCTTCCTGATTCAATCCCGCGGCGTTGAGACGGCCCAGGTCTGCGTTCACCAGCAGGTATCGGCTTCCTTTTTCTTCCGTCGCGAGCGACAGGCTGAAAACCGGCAGGCCCGATTTCTGCAGAACGGCCCGCGCATCGGTAATAAAATCCTTTATGCTCCTTGCGTTTTCGATAC
>JAKLIV010000072.1 GCA_022709405.1 Spirochaetota bacterium | reverse complement strand
CGGACGCATGGACATTCATATCACGCATGATCTGTCGACTCAGAAAAACGCAGGCAGAGATCATGTTCGTGAAACTGGCGAGACCGAGGTCTTCGTTTTTTCGAAGATCGAAATGAGAATCAATAACTGGAGGATCATGCAATGATTACGGGAATAGACCAGCAGGTAGGACATATCGTTAAAATGAAGACGAGCAGTCCTCTTCACTATGACAATGATTTCAGGGTTGAGCGCGAGACCGATGACGTTTCGGGCTCGTTCGCCGATATGTTCAATAAGTCGCTCGGGAAGGTGAACGACCTTCAGGTTGATTCCGAGAACCTTTCCCAGAAAATGATATACGAGCCTGAATCAGTGGACATTCATACCGTGATGATAGCGGCGCAGAAGGCCGAAATTGCCCTGACATTTGCCAAATCAATAAGGGACGAGGCGATCAGGGCATACCGTGAACTGGTAAACCTCAGATAGAGTGAAACATGATGAGGGAAATGAAAAAAAACCGGGTTAAATCCCGGTTTTTTTGTTTTTCGAAGATATATATTTCTGTAAATTAATTGACATTTTTCGGGCATTGTGTCAAAATGTATTATGTCTCATTAGGAACATCTTGAAAAGGTGAATATAGCCTGGGCCGCTGACAGGCTGGGAGGGGGTATTATGGGGGAGTTTTTCGTTAAGCTTTTCAATCAGGCCAAGGAAATATTCAACAAGCTTGATACCACCAAGAAGATCATTGTCGGCGCGGTTTTAGGCGTCGTTGTGGTGGCTTTTATAGTGCTCTTCTCGGTTTCGAGCGGCGAGCCGAACGTTGTACTCTTTTCGGAGCTTTCATCGGAAGATTTCGGCCAGGTGACGAAAAAACTCGAGGAGATGGGTTATCATTACGATACTTCGGGAACAACCGGCATTCTCGTAAAACCCGACGAAAGAGATCTCATCATGACCCGCCTGGCCCAGGAGCAGATGATACCCAAAGGAATCCCGGGCTGGAAGCTCTTTGATATGTCAAAGTGGACAGAGACCGACAAGGAACTTGACGTAAAATACATGCGCGCGCTCCGCGACGAGATAACGCGCCACATTGAGTCTCTTAAAAATATCGACAAGGCTTCCATAGAAATAGCGATGACCGAGGAAAGTTTGTACAGCGATGTAGAGACCCCCTATACCGCTGCCGTGACCGTCCATCTCGCACCGGGTTACGAGAAGCTGAGCCGCAAGGAAATCCGCGGTATAACGTACCTTGTTTCGCGCGCTGTCGGGAACAGGCTCAAACCCGAGAACGTAACCGTGACCGATGAGATGGGAAATATCATATCCGACTTTGATGACGACGAGGAAAAAAGCAAGATTGAGCTCAGCATGCTCGAAAACAGGAAGAAGCTCGAGGAAAAGGCGCGGGTCAAGCTGCTAAAAGACATACGAGAGGGCCTTGAGAGGATATATTCCGGAGACCGCATCCAGATCGTCCGCCTGAACATGGAATTCAACTGGGACAAGATTTCCGAGGAACAGGAGGAGTATACTCCTATCGAGATGGTCAAGGATAATCCCGCAACGCCGTATTCGGAAAGAAAGGTTCAGGATTCTCTTGTCATATCCGAAAAAGACACGAGCGAGCATTTTCAGGGCCATGGATGGAACCCCGAAGGCCCGGCCGGAACCGAGGGCAACAGGCCTCCTGGATACAAGGCGAGCGACGATCAGTTCGCACGTTATGATAAGAAGGAAAACATCAAGAACCATGCGCTGAACAAGACCATGCGCAAGATTGAGCGGGATCCCTACGATATAACAAGGGTGTCGGTCGCGATCGCCATTGACGGGCAGCAGGACCTTCCCAGGCTGCCGGACGGGGATTACGATCTGGATCCGACGAAACAGCCTGTTCAGAACCCTCTTCAGCCTGAAGATCTGAAAAAGGCCGAAAACATCGTCAAAAAAGCGATCAACTTCGACGAGGCAAGGGGAGACCAGGTCGCGGTCGAGAATATCATGTTCGACCGCAGTAGCTACTGGAACTCGATCAGGGAGGAATATCGCCGCAAGGATCAAATGAAAAAACTGCTCCTTGCAGCGCTTATCGGCGTTATAGCCCTTTTCCTGGGTTTCATTCTTTTCAGGACGATCACCAAGGAGATCGAGCGCAGGAGAAGATTGCGCGAGGAGCAGCTTGCGCTCGAACAGCAGCGGATGCGCGAGGCCGCCCTGCGTGCCGCCGAAGAGGAGGGGATCGACGTCGAGCTTTCGCTCGAAGAAAAGGCCCGGATGGAGCTGCAGCAGAACGCCATCAATCTGGCCAAGGAGAGACCCGACGATGTGGCGCAGCTCTTGCGTACATGGCTGGCCGAGGAATAGTTTTTTTGGTTTGACTGTGTTTGAAAGGCATGTTTTATTGTAAATATACCGATAATAAAAGCAGCAGGTAAAGTCAGAAAATGGTCGCGCCAAACCGGACGCGATCATTTTCCGTGAAGGAAGGGTGAATGCTCCAGTCTAAAAAAGCGCAGTTGACGGGAAGACAGAAAGCGGCGATTTTTCTCGTTTCCCTCGGCTCCGATGTCTCATCGGAGATTTTCAAGCACCTCAGGGAAGACGAAATCGAGCAGCTCACTTTCGAGATCGCCCGCCTGGACAAGATAGAGCCCGAGGACCGCGATCGCGTATTACAGGAGTTCCAGGAAATGATGATGGCCCAGGAGTTCATCTCCAACGGCGGCATCGATTACGCCCGCGACGTCCTCGAGCGGGCGCTGGGCACCCAGAAAGCCATCGATATCGTGAACAGGCTTACCTCTTCTCTGCAGGTGAGGCCGTTCGACTTCATCAGGAGGACCGACCCGAGCCACCTGCTGAACTTCATACAGGGCGAGCATCCGCAGACCATCGCCCTCATTCTGGCGTATCTCGACCCGCAGAAGGCGGCCCAGATCCTTTCCGGTCTCTCGCACCAGATACAGGCAGACGTGGCCCGCCGCATCGCCCAGATGGACCGCACCTCTCCCGACGTATTGAGGGAGGTCGAGCGCGTTCTCGAGCGTAAGCTCTCGACCCTGGCGAGCGAGGACTTTACATCCGCGGGCGGCATCGACTCCATCGTCGAGGTACTGAACAACGTAGACCGCGGAACAGAGAAGATCATCATCGAGGCGCTCGAGGAGGAGGATCCGGAGCTTGCCGAGGAAATCAAGAAGAGGATGTTCGTGTTCGAGGACATTGTCCTTCTCGACGACCGCTCGATACAGAAGGTCCTCCGCGAGGTCGATACCCAGGACCTGGCGAAAGCCCTCAAGGGCGTCGATGCCGAGGTTCAGGAGAAAATATTCAGGAACATGTCCAAGCGCGCATCGTCGCTTTTGCGTGAGGACATGGACTTCATGGGCCCCATAAGGCTGCGCGACGTCGAGGAATCGCAGCAGAAGATCGTCAACATAATCAGGAAACTTGAAGAGGCCGGAGACATCATAGTCGCCCGCGCCGGCGAGGAGGAACTCGTTGTCTAAGCTCGTTTTCAAGCCCAACGAAGTCAGGCACCTCAACATAGCCAAGCAGATCGAGCTGCCGCACAAGTATCAGAAGAACCTCATCGACGCAGAAGAGTTCAAGGAATTCGAGGTCGACGAGGAAGGGAATCCCATCGACGTGTACCAGGGGCCGTCCATCGAAGAGATGGAGGCCGAGCTTGAGCGTTATCGGCGTGAGACCGAGGAAGAAGTCCGTGAGATGCTCGAGCAGGCCAGGAAAGAGGCCCAGAAGATCGAGGAGAAGGGAAAAGAGGCCTCGTTCAGGGAGCTCCAGCAGGCAAGGGACCAGATAAAGATCGAGATGGACCGCCTCAAGGCCGACTCTGAGCAGGAGATCGAGCGGGGTAAGTTCGAGGCAGAAAAGATGATCAAGGAGGCCGAACTCAAGGTCTCCGAGATCGAGCACGAGGCGTACAAGAAGGGATACGAGGCCGGCCGCGAGGAAGGATACAAAGAGGGGCAGGCCGAGGTCATGCGTCTTATCGACCGTCTCGGCACGGTGGTTTCAACTGCGGTCGATATCCGCGACGACATCATCCGTTCATCGGAAAAACTGATGACCGAAATGATCCTGATGATTTCGCGCAAGGTCATCAAAGACGAAATCGTCGAGCGCCGCGAGGTCGTCATCAATAACATCAAGGAATCGATCAAGCGAGTCAAGGACCGCGACCGCATCGACATCCGGGTCAATTTCGCCGACCTCGACATGACAACCGCCCACAAGGACGAGCTGATCAAGATGATGGAGTCGCTGAAGAAAGTCAACATATACGAGGATTCGAGGGTCGAGCGCGGAGGATGCATAATCGAGACCGACGTCGGGGCGATCGACGCGAGGATCTCGACGCAGCTTGACGCGATCGAGGAAGCGATCAGGAACACCAGTGCGCTGTGATCGGCGCGCGGGTGTTCCGGAATGACCGCAGCGCGGTGAAAAGCGCAAAACAATGCGACATAACATGAGCCCAGCATGATAAAGATACTACCGCACGAAAAGGTCGACGTTCTTTCGAAGTACCGCAAGGTACTCGATGAGGTCGAAGTCGTCAAGTTCACCGGCCGGGTCGAGAGGGTCGTGGGCCTTACGATCGAGTCTGCGGGCCCTGCGGTAAAATTCGGCGATCTGTGCAAGATCAGGATCGCCCGCGGCGAATATCTCTACGCCGAGGTCGTCGGATTCAACAAGAACAAGGTCATCCTCATGCCGATCGGAGACATGCGCGGGGTGGTGGCCGGGGCCGAGGTGTACGCCGCGGGTTCGGCGCTCATGGTCCCTGTGGGCAGGGAAATGCTGGGCAGGGTGGTTAACGGCGTCGGCCGCGCCATTGACGGCAAGGGTGAAATAATAACAGAGCACAAATATCCGGTCGAGGGCAAGCCAATCAACCCGCTCGAGCGCACGGTCATAGACACCCCGCTTTCGGTCGGTATACGCTCCATCGACGGGCTGAACACCGTGGGCAGGGGCCAGCGGATCGGGATATTCTCAGGTTCGGGCGTGGGCAAATCGACGGTCATTGCGATGATTGCGCGTTATACCGACGCCGACGTGAACGTGATCGCGCTCATCGGCGAGCGCGGCAGGGAAGTGAAAGACTTCGTCGAAAAGGAGCTCGGTACCGACGGGCTCAAACGATCGGTCGTCGTAGCCGCGACATCCGACCAGCCGCCCATGATGCGCATCCGGGGCGCTTTTCTCGCCCATTCGATAGCAGAATATTTCAGGGACCAGGGCATGGCGGTGAACCTTCTTATGGACTCCGTGACCCGGTTCGCCATGGCGCAGAGGGAGGTTGGCCTGGCAGCGGGCGAGCCGTCGGCCACGAGAGGATATCCTCCCTCGGTTTTCTCGCTGATGCCCAGGCTCATGGAAAGGTCGGGAACGAGCATCAGCGGCGGCAGCATCACCGGATTCTATTCGGTCCTGGTCGAGGGTGACGACATGAACGAGCCGATCGCGGATGCGGCCCGGGGAATCCTCGACGGCCATATCGTGCTTGAAAGAAGGCTCGCCAACAAGGGCCACTACCCTGCGGTCGACGTTCTGGCGTCAATCTCGAGGTGCATGAAGGACGTTGTCACTCCCGAGCATAAGGCGGCAGCCCAGAAGTTCAGGGAGCTCCTGGCTGCCTACACCGAGGTCGAAGACCTGATCAACCTCAACGCATATGTCAGGGGTTCGAATCCGCTTGCAGACAGGGCCATACAGATGATCGATGAGATGAACAGGTTTTTAAGGCAGGGGATATACGAGAAAGACACCCTGGAATCCATTGAGAAAAAACTCGCCGCCATGTTCGCCGAGGAGAAAAGGCCGGCGCGGGGAAGGGCGGTGACCCCGGCCTTCGCGCAGGTCAGGAGATAGGTAACGCCGGATGAAAAAATTCAAGTTCGGCCTGCAAAAATTGCTCGAGCTCAGGGAGGCGAGGGAACGCGAGGTGAAAAACGAGCTGGCGAAGATCGTCAGCATCCAGAACAGGGAGCGGGTGAAGCAGGAGAGTCTAAGAAAGAGCATCGCGGACAACCAGCGCATGCTGGCCGAGAAAATGAGGACCGGTAAGCTCAGGTCCGAGGAAGCGATCCTGTTCGAGAAATATTTTCATGTTTCGTCAAGGGCGATCGATGTTGCAGGCGAAAAGATAAAAAGCATGGAGCCCGAGGTCAACAGGATCAGGGAGAAGCTCGCAGCCGCGTCCAAAGAGCGAAAGACCGTGGAAAAGCTGAAAGAAAGAAAAATGGCCGAATACAATTATAAAATCAACAGGGAAACCGCCAAGGAAAACGACGACATCAACCAGAACGTTTTCAACCGGCAGTCGCTTCAGGAGCTGTAGGAGGCGGATATGATCGAAGACGTATACAGGGTAATGACGAGGATTAACAGCATCCGCGAGCGGTTCGGGATGAACAGGCGCCCGGATGTGGCAGAAACGGCTTCCCCGCGCCAGTACCGCGACGTGCATGAATCCTCCCTGGCGGTGGAGGAGGTTCTTCCCCCGGGCAAGAAGCCCACGGTGGATGACATCAACGGGCTGGCCGAGCGGTACGGGGTGCGCTACCGCGTGCCGCCGTCGCTCGTGAAGGCGGTGATAAGCGCCGAATCCAACTACAATCCGGAGGCGGTTTCGCCCAAGGGGGCGCTGGGTCTCATGCAGCTCATGCCGGCAATGGCCGACGAGCTCGGAGTGCAGGACCCGTTTTCTCCGGAGCAGAACGTGAAGGCCGGCACCTCTCTTCTTTCGAGCCTTCTCAGGGAGTACAACGGGGATTACAAACTGGCCCTCGCGGCCTACAACGCCGGCAGGGGCGCTGTCGAGGAGCACAAGGGGGTTCCGGATTACCCGGAAACCCAGGCATATATCAAGAAGGTCATCGACAGTTATCTGAAAAACAAATAGGGAGCGCGCCATGAGAAACTTATCGAACAGGGCGAAAGTGATATATCTGATGATACTCATATTTTTCATATCCGCTTTCGGGTTGTTCTGGCTCGACTACATCGGCATGATCAGGATGAGCAAGTACATAAACGTGTTCCGCGAGGAACCTGAGCTGGTGGTAGACGCCGCTGGCGACGAGCCTTCCCTGATGGAGCGCGAGGAATTCGAGAAGGAGAAGCAGCGTTTCCTCGAGCGGATTGAGGACCTGGACAAGCGCGAGGCCGTGATCGTCGACAAGGAGAAATCCCTCGATGTGGAGCGTGAAAAATTCGACCAGATGCGCCGGGGCCTCGACCTTGAGAAAAAGAAGCTTGCCGATGACAGGAACAGGTATTCGGGTTACAAGGATAACGTGAAAAAACTGGCCGGCAAAATATACAACATGCCGCCCGAGGAATCGGTCAAGATCATGGTCAACTGGGAGGACCCGCTCATCATCGACGTTTTGAGGCAGATGGACGCCGACGCCGAGGACGCAGGCAGGCAGAGCATGACCCCTTACCTGATAACGCTGCTTCCCAAGGAGAAGGCCAGCAGGATCATGTACCTGATGACGCAGCTTTAATCCGCACCGGCGCCTTCTTCTGGAGCCCCCGAGGCCGCGCCGGATATCACTCCCAGCAGGTCTTTTTTCCCCTCGCCGGTTTTCGCCGAAGTAATGAACATCGATTCTCGTCCGATCCCCAGTTCGGCTTCGATCAGCCGCAAATTTTTTTCCTTCTGGTTTTTTGTAAGCTTGTCGCACTTGGTCAGGGTGATCGCGACCGGGACCTTCTGATTGTGAAGCGCGGTGATGATCTGGTGTTCGAAATCGCCCGGCACCCTCCGGATGTCGATGAGGAGAAATGCAGCACGCAGGTTTTTCCTTTTTGTTATGTAGGTCATGAGCATGGGCATGAATCCGCCCGATACTTCCTTTGATATCCTCGCGTATCCGAAGCCGGGAAGGTCGACCAGTGAAATCGCGTCGTTCATCACGAAAAAGTTGATCGTTCTGGTCACTCCGGGCTTCTGGCCGGTCTTGACCAGGTCCTTGCGGTTGACCAGCATGTTTATGAGCGAAGACTTGCCCACGTTCGATCTGCCGAAGAAGGCGAATTCGGGGTGCGGGAAGTCCGGATAATCCGAAGGCTTGGTGCAGCTTTTAAGGAACCGTACATTCTTGATTTTCACGCTTTGACTCCGGCCGGGCTATAGCTTTTTTTCCATCAGGACCGCGTTGTCGTCATCGTAGTATTTTTTTCTGACTCCGGTCTCGGTGAATCCCATTTTTCTGTAAAAGCCGCGGGCCGCGGCGTTTTTTTCGTTTACTTCGAGAAGGATCTTTTCGGGCCCGAAAGGTGCGAGAATCTCGACGATGCGCCCGATCAGGGAGCGCCCGAGGCCCCGCATCCTGAGATCCTGGCGCACCGCGATGTTGTTGAGATGAATCTCGCCGGCCACGTTCCAGGCGACAATGTACCCGGCGACGGTTCCCGAGACCTCCGCCACGATGAAGCGCGAGAACGACGTGCCGAGTTCATGGACAAAGAGGCTGCGCTCCCATCTTCCCGATGATGCCGCCTCGATGTCCATGATCAGGTCCAGATCGGCCTCTGTCGCGTTCCTGAACATGATGGAATCGGCGACGGGCATCAGCGGTCGATTGCGTTGGGCTCCCTTTTTCCGAGGAAGGCCGCCACGCCCTCGTTCTTGTTTTCGGTTTCGCACAGTGAGCCGAGGCCGTCGCGTTCGTACTGCTGCGCGGCGGATTTCTCGAGCACGAGCCCGTTGCGGATCACGTCCATGGCCACCTTGACCGCGGGCCTGCCTTTTTTCGCTATGGCTTCGGCGATCTTTTTCGCCTCATTGACGGCCTCGCCCTTGGGCACCGCGCGGTTCACGAGGCACCACTGCGCGGCCTGGGTCCCTGACACGAAATTCGCCGTAAGGATGAGCTCATAGGCCTGGCCGAGCCCCGCGGCCCTGGGCGTGCGGATTGTTCCACCGTAGCCGGGAATGATGCCGAGCTTGATCTCGGGAAGACCCATCTGCGCGGTCTCGTCGGCGATGCGGATGTGGCAGGCAAGCGCGACTTCGCATCCGCCCCCGAGCGCGAACCCGTTGATGGCGGCGATGAACGGCTTGTCCGCGCCCTCGATCAGGTTGCACACGTCGTGGCCGTTCTCGAGGTATCTGCTCGCCGTCTTTTTCTCTTTCATCTGGTCGAGCTCCTTGATGTCTGCGCCGGCGATGAACGCCTTGCCGGCGCCGGTGAAAACGACGACTCGCACGGCGTCATCGGCGAGGGCCTTCTTGACGCATTCGCGGATGTCGTTTATGACCGACGTGCTCAGCGCGTTCATTGGCGGATTGTTGATGGTCATTATGGCTACGCCAGTGCTTTCAACGGTATAAGTGCAGGTGGACATGGTGTTTTCTCCTCTGTTTGTTGATGTTTTTCACAGTATTTTTCAGACGGCGGGCAAATATGTCAAATGTTTTTAGTGTCCGGGTCGTTCAGCACCTGGTGGATGACGGAAGACAGCTCGGTGAAATTGTATGGTTTCTGGATGAAACCCCGGCAACCGATTTCCATGAGTTTGCGTATTTCGCCCTGCATGCTGTAGCCGCTTGAAAGAATGACCCTCGCATCGGGATCGATTTCCATGATTTTCTTCAGGACTTCGGTGCCGCCCATTCCAGGCATGATCATGTCAAGGATAACCAGGTCGATTTCTTCACGGTTCTCGCTGAATACCAGAACCGCCTCGTATCCGCTCTGGGTCGTATATACCCTGTATCCGATTTTCTTGAGTAGTTCGGACGTAGGACCCAGGATCATGGGCTCGTCGTCGACGAGAAGTATGACGCCCCTGCCGGGAATGAAATCGCTTTTCCTATCGCGGTTTTCGTGCTCGATCTCTTTTGCACTCACAGGCAGGTATATCGTGAACGTCGAGCCCCTCCCGAGGCTGCTTGATGCATGTATGGCGCCGCCGTGGTTGCGGATGATGCCGTACGCGGAAGCCAGGCCCAGGCCCGATCCTTCATGCTGAAGCCGCGTGGTGAAAAAAGGCTCGAAGACTCTTTTCAGAGTGTCTTCTGTCATGCCGATGCCCGAGTCGGTTATGGATATTTTGACGTAATCACCGGGCCCGATTTCGAAAGATCGCGCCTCTGCGTCGGTCAGTGCGATGATGGATGTCTCGATGTCGAGGAGGCCTCCTTCGGGCATCGCATGCGCGGCGTTGATATAGATGTTCAGCAGCACCTGCTCCATCTGCCCGCTGTCTGCCTCGACCGGGAGGATTTCGTCTTCGAGCCTGAGATTCGCCCGTATTTCCTTCCTTGTCTCGATGAAAAACTGGAGGCTCCGGCGGATCAGTTCGTTTATCGACAGGGTCCTGAGTTCGTATTTGCCGCCGCGGGCGAAGCCGAGAAGCTGCCGGGTCAGGTTCGCGCCGCGCTTCACATACTCTTCTATTCTGGCCACGCGCTGGTAGTGCGGATGCTCGGGGCTGCAGTCCATCAGGATGAGGGAGGCGTTGCCCTGGATCCCGGTGAGGATGTTGTTGAAGTCGTGCGCCACACCTCCTGCAAGCTGGCCGATCGCGTCCATCTTCTGTGAATGATTCAGTCGCTGCTCAAGCTTCAGACGCTGGTCTTCGAGGTTCAGCCTTTCGGTGATGTCCTGCATGACGAAGATAAGGCATGCTTCTCCGCCTATGTTCATGGCCCGGGCCGAATACAGGCCGGTCCTGGGCGATCCGTCCCTTCGTTTGAAAAGGTATTCGCGGTACCTTATATCGGACCCTGCCCGGACGGTTTTGACCATGTAGGATCGCTCGTCGGGGTCCTCCCATGCGCCGATTTCTATCGCAGTCCGGCCGATAACCCTGTCGCGCCTCAATCCGGTAATTTCTTCGAACCCCATATTGACATCGAGGATCATGCCGTCAGAAAGCCGGGAAATCACGATGCAGTCGGGAGCCATCATGAAAACGTTCATGAATTTTTCCTCGTTCTGGCGCGATTTTTCCTCCGCGAGCTTGCGTGCGGTGATGTCGAGCATGATCCCGTCGAAGACGATCCTGCCCTCGAGACGGGTAGGGGTCGAAATCCCGTGAACCCAGATCAGCTCGCCGGAAGGTTTGGTATAGCGGCCCTCGAACTCCCACTGCGAGAGTGTTTCAATCGCCTTAACAATCGATGCCATCATATGGCCCCGGTCTTCTTCATGGATAAAGGACATGAATAGATGAAATAAATCTTTCATTTCAAAATCGAGGCCGAAATACTCCGAGATGCGCTCGCTTGCGTAGCTTATGCCGAATTCTCCGCTGTCGGTCGCGTAGAACTGATACACGACCCCCGGGATATTCCTGTTGATCTGGCGCAGCATTTTTTCTTTTTCAAACAGCATCAGTTCGGTCTTCTTTCCCTGGGATATGTCGAGCGAGATGTTCGCCAGGTACTTCATGTGCGCGGCGTCCGGGTCGACTATCGTGAAAAGGACCGTGTGAACGTCGGTCGTAGCGCCGGTCTTCATGTTGACGTACCGGAGCTCTCCCTCCCATCCGGAACCGGCCTCAAGCGCCGGAAGCACCTCATTGTTCCATACTGTTCTGTATGAGTCGTGGATGACCTGGAATATGCTGGCGGATTCGACATCCTGCTGCTCGATTCCCAGGATCCGGGAGCCGGCCTCGTTCAGAAAGAGCATCCTGCCCTCGAGGTCGGTAAGATTAACCATTTCGCTGCTGTGCCGCACGATCGCCGCGAGCCGGGCTATTTCCTTTTCGATGCGCCGTATTCGGGTGATGTCGCTGAATATCCCCTCAATACCCAGTACGTTGCCGCTTTTATCGCAGTAGAAATGGCTGTTGGTGATCACCGTGATGGGAGAGCCGTCCATCCGCTTCAGCGTGACCTCGTAATTGGTCACCCGGCCGTTTTTTTTGAGGTGTTGCAGGAGTATGGCCCGGTCATCGGGATTCCAGTAAAAATCGTTCGCGATGTTTCTGCCGATTATTCCATCGAGTGAGGATGCGCCGACAAGACGCGCGCATGACGGGCTGGCAAAAAGTATCTTCCCGTTGATATCGCATCGGTACAGGGTGTCCTGCATGTTGTCGACCAGGGACCGGTACTTCTGCTCGCTTTCCCGCACGGCTTCCTCCGCAATCCGCCGTTCGGTCATGTCAAAAAGCGACGCCAGGCTGTATGTTGAGCCCGGCACCATGATAACCCTGACAAGAACGTCGAGAACCCGACCGTCCTTCACCCTGATCTTCGTGTCGTATGTCTCAGGCGCAAGCGATGGGGCGACCCGCCGCAGCCGGTGGTATTCGGTTATTCGACCGAGGTCCTCTTCGCTGATGACGAAATCGGTCCAGCTCATCTTGCCCTCGACCTCGGCTTTGGAGAAACCCGACATCTTCTCGAATTCCTTGTTGCTCAGGGCGATGACCGTGTCCTCCCGGATGTACAGGAAGCTGATGCCGGCGTTTTCGAACAGGAGGCGGTAGCGCTCTTCAATCGATGACGTCATCGCAGCGCTGCCGAGACCGGGCGCCTCGTTCCCGAAAAAAACGACCGCTTTTTCACGGTTGCCTTCATCTCCGCCGATGAGCATGGTGGTCCAGCGGAAGGTTTTCTCCAACCCGTCCGCGCACATGGCGGGTATAACCTCGGCTCTCCCCTGGCCGATGAGTGCGCCGGTCGTCATGGATTCGAAGAGTTTTTCATGATCGGGCGCCAAACACGGCCACCTTGGAGTTTCCGGGGCCGTTCCGGCGCTGTATCCGAAGAAGGATCCGAATGAATCGTTCACCCATAGCAGTCTTCTGTCTGAGCTTACGACCATTACGGGTGCTATTGCGGTATTCAGGGTCTTTTTGAATGATTCGAGCATACGTCACGTTACGAAATTTGTCATCATATAACACACACCTCATATTAGGACAATACTTTTAATTCCAGCATATCATATTTTTTTCTTTTGGCTCGATGCGGTTCCGGGTTGGCCTGATTGATGATATTACGATCAGCGCCGGGAGCACTATAAAGGCGATGATGTTCTGCTTGACAAGTCTGCGCGTTCCGGCGTTCTATAAGGAATGCCGTATTCATATGATCAACTCCGGCGCAGTTCGTTTCTGCTTGCCGAAAAATCCGCGACGCCGAGATTCTATCGTGATCTGCGTGGCGAGCTCGAGGATTCGCGGGCGCTCGAAAGCGCCTTCCCGGTCATCACCCTGGCCCGAAAAACTATCGCGGATTCCGGCGATTCGCTCGGCCACGGTTTGTACCACGCAGAAAAGGTCGCGATCGAGGCCGGGGCCATCGTTCGCAGAGAAATGCAACCCGGGCCCGAAAGGGACAGGCTTTCGGCGCTTGCTGTTGCTGCGGGCTACCTCCACGACATCAGGCGCAGCGAAAAGAGCCATCCCGAAAAGGGCGCAAACGAAGCGCGCCTTGTTCTTGACGGGCGCATGGACCCCTCAGACATCGAGATCGTCGCGTTCGCGATCAGGAACCACGAGGCCTTCAGGGAGCCCGAGGCCGCTGAAAGCCCGGCCGCGCTTCTGGTGTCATCGGCCCTTTATGACGCGGACAAGTTCAGGTGGGGCGCCGACAATTTCGTGCACACCCTCTGGGACATGGCCCAGAGCATGGGCGCCACACCCGGGATGATCCTGCTCCACTTTGACCGCGGGATTTCGAGCATCAGGAAAATTCGCGGCACGTTCAGGACCGATACCGGGAGGATGTACGGGCCGGAGTTCATAGACATCGGGCTCGCTCTTTCCGAGGAAATACGCTGCATGCTGCGCGAGTGTTCATCGGCGGAATGACCGTTGCCGGCGGCTCAGAATTTTATGCGGAAAGCGGTTCCCGGGTCCCTGACGATCTCCACAGTGCCCTTGAGCTGCATGGTCAGCGAGTAAACCAGCTGAAGGCCGAGGGTCTTGCTGTTTGTTATGTCAACTGACTCCCCGATTCCTTTCCCGCTGTCATGGTAGTGGATCACGTGCATTCCGTTCCCGTCGAGCGAAAGATCGATTTTTATGGTGCCGCCCCGGTCGGGATCGAACGCATGCTTGAAAGAGTTGCTGATGAGCTCGTTGATGATGAGCGCGCAGGGGATGGCGTTGATGATCTCAAGCGGAAACCCGGTGGATGAAAGGAGTATATTGATGTTTTTTGAAATCTGCGAATAGGTCTGCTGGATCTGACTGATTATTGCGGTGATGAAATCCCTGAAGTCTATTTCCCTGAGGGACTCGGAACGGTATAGCATCTCGTGGATCAACGCCATCGAATAGACCCTGTTCTGGCTTTCCCTGAAAAGCTCCCGGTCTTTTTCGTCGACTATGTATTCTCCCTGCAGCCCCAGGAGGCTTGAAATCACCTGCATGTTGTTCTTGACGCGGTGGTGTATTTCCTTGAGCAGAACTTCCTTCTCTTCGAGAAGCTCGCCGAGTTTTCTTTCGGTGATCTGGTGCTCCTTGACCTCCGCCTGAAGCTTCAGCACGAACTGGTCGAGCCGCTCGGCCATCATATTGAACGCCGCAGTCAGCTTTCCGAGCTCGTCACGCTGATAACCCGGCGCAGCGTCATCCGTATTGATGCGATGGCTGAAGGTTCCCAGTTCGATCATGCGCGCGCCGGCGACCAGGTTTGCGAGGGGGCCTGTTATTCGATTGATCGTGATGCGCGAGTTCACGATGATGACGACTATCGCGGCCAGTGTCAGGATGAGCATGATATAGCTGCGCGCGCCTCGTATTTTCCTTATTTTTTCGTTGGTTTCAGATGTTATGCGGAATGAACCGGATAAGATGTCCTCGGAAAGCAGGTTGATCCGGGTGAGCAGGATGCGGTTCAGGACGGATATTTTTTCTAACTCGAAAGCAGGCGCGTTTTTTTTTATCATCGCGTATTCCAGGCTCGTCTCATCCTGTAAGCGGGTAAAGTTGTCCCTGAGCGAGACGAGGTCTTTTTTAATCGACAGGAATTCAGGGTCGCCGGTGTTTTTCAGAAGGTCCATCATGCTGTCATATTCAATGCGCCATTGCTCCTTTTCACGCGCGTAATGCCTGATAATGTAGCTGTTGGTCAGAAGTACGAGGCTCGCTCCCTTTTTTTCGAGCGCCAGGGCGATGTCCAGCTTGTTATTTTCCAGCGTGATGGATCTGTTGGTTATCAATGTCATCGCTATGAGGACCGTCATCATAGCGGTGATGACCAGGCAGTTGAGGGATATTCTCGTGCGTATTTTCATGGCTTTTTTTACTTGATCAGCGTTACTGCCTCGGGCCTGAATCTCTTGAGTGCGCCGGCATAGATGAAATGGAGGTAATTGGGGACTTCGGTCTTATTTGTAATCCCCGCATTAATCGCCCATTCAGCCTCGTCTTCCATGGTGATGATGAGCTGCTGGTCGAGGACCAGGCGGTGGACATAGTCGTTCCAGATCCTGCGCACAAAGGCGATATCGAGGCCGACCGCCTTCGAGACTATTTCCTGCGCTTCGTCTTTATTTTCTCTCGAGTAAATCTCGGCCCTTGCCATTGCCCGGATTATCCGGTAAATGATGTCGGGATTTTTTGCGATGAACACGTTCATTGCAACGAGGTTCAGCGCTATCCGGTAGATGTCGGCCGTCGGTACGTATACTGCCTCTGGTCCCAGTTTTGCCGCAGCCCTGCTTGCCAGCGGCTCCCATACCGCTACTGCGTCGACCGTACCGGCAGAAACGGCTTCCGGGAGAAGCTCGGGCGGTATATCCCGGAGCCTGATCTCGTTTTCGTGGATTTTATTGTTGGCAAGCAGGCTTTCCATCATGACATGAGAGATCGTGCCCCGCGCATATCCGATTGTTTTTCCTTTGATGTCGGACTGGGTCCTGATGCCCCGTTTTTTTACGGCGATGATTTTCACTCCCCGGTAAGTCGTGGTAAAGGTGAGAAATATCGAGAAATCGTTTCTTTCAAAACTCTTGAGCACCACCGGCGTGGTCGCAGGCGTCGAGATATCGGCGCTGCCCGAGAGCATCGCGTCGAAGCTTTGCTTTCCGCTTGCGTAATAGGGCGTATAGCGCACGTTGAGACCTTCGGACTCGAAGAATTTTTTTTCGCGTGCGATTACGGGAAGAATCGTCAGCACGCCTTTAGCGATCGCGATTGTTATCGGGCGGGCGTTCGCGGCAATGCGCGCCTGCACCGAGAGAGATTTTGTCCGATGCACGACGGCGGTCCCGCCGAAGGCAATGAGCGCCAGAATGAAGATTGAGATCATGCGTCTTTTCATGCTGTGAGCACGCGTCTCCGGTAGACTTTTGCAGGGTCTAACTCTTTTATACCATGATTTTCAGGATCAGGCAATTAAATTTTACTGAAAAATGCGTTTTACCGGATCATGTGAGAAAAAAAATTTAAATTTTCCGTCTTCCCGTTCGTATAACTTTATATGGAAGATTCAATTTTCGCCATAGCCCTTTCCACCGTATCCTCTCCGGTGATTCATGGTGTGTGGGACCGGGTATCATGCCTGGGGCCCGCTGAAATATACCGGCTTCTGGATTCTTCGGGATCGAGACCGGAAACACAGGATTACCTCAGGGAAAAATATCCCTCTGACCCTCTCGCCGCGGCCGAGCTGATACTGAAGACCGCCCGCGAGCTCAACGTGAGAACAATCCATTACTGGCAGGCAGACTACCCGCGCATGCTCGCAGAAACGGCCCGGCCGCCCCTGGCGCTTTACGCGCTGGGAGATTTCAGGTTCGCAGATTCCGTGGCCGTTGTCGGGTCGCGCAGGGCAGACCCGCGCTCGCGCCTCATCGCGCGCCGCATCTGCGGCCGCCTGGCGGCCGAGGGGTACGCGGTGGTGAGCGGCATGGCCATGGGGATCGACCGGGAGTCTCATGAAGCGGCGCTCGATTCGTCCGGTTCGACCGTAGGGGTGCTTGCCAACGGGATCGACATCACCTATCCGCTGTCGAACCGCGACCTGTACCGGCGCATACTTTCGACTCCCGGATCGGGCCTGGTGTCCGAATATCCCCCCGGGACATTCACCCGAAAATGGACCTTCGTGAGGCGCAACAGGATCATCAGCGGGCTGTGCCTGGGCACCGTTGTCGTCAAGGCCGGATCGCGAAGCGGAGCGCTGATCACCGCGGGCTATGCGCTTGAGCAGAACAGGGAGCTTTTCGCCTGCACCGGCTATTCGCTCGACCCGGATTACGAAGGCTGCATCAGACTGATTCAGAAAGGGGCCTACGCCGTGGCCACTGCGGATGATATCGTGTCAGAGCTCAGGGCGCCTTCTTTTCGGCGCGCGACGGGGGCTTTCGGCTCAGGGTCGAGGAGAGTTTTACGGCCGGAATCATCCCCCTGCCTTCCCTTTGAAAACGACGACCCGGCGGCGATGAAGATACTCTCCCTGCTGAAACAGGGTCAGCGTGACGTCGACGATCTGGCGAGGATGAGCGGTTTTCCCGTGAATATCGTGAACGAGGCCCTCATTGTGCTTGAGCTTTCAGGGAAAATAGTCAAGAATGGCTCAACCGTCGCCGCCGTGTGAGTCCGGCTGCGGCAAAGAATCACAATGGAGCGCCGCTACATGAAAATCAAGTATTCGATCATCGCCGTTCTTTTTTTTCTGACACTCGTTTCCGTTTCGCAGATATTCGACATACCGCCGCTCAACAGGGACGTGTATCCCCTGTACAAGTCGGATTATTTCAGGGAGCTCGACAACGGGTTCGACATAATCATCGATTCGTTTGTCGCGGTCAAGTCGATGTCGCAGCCGGTGTACGGATGGATCCTGCTCGATGATATTTCGAGGCGCCGCGGCATCGATATCGCCGTCTTCGACAGGCAGGGATATCCGGTGAAGGCGCCGGGGAACACTGGTCCGGTCTATGACCCGGAAGTGCATAAGTCCCTTGTCGCTCTGGACCCCGTGCCGGTATACTGGATCGACGGCGACAGGTACAGGGGCATCGTGCCGGTGAAGGCCGAGGACCGCTGCCGCATATGCCACGCCAAAACCAACCGGAACGGGACGATCGGCGCGCTGGCCTTTTCACGCGCCTATGACGGGCGCGCGTACTATTCGGGCGAGCGGATGATCATCTTCACCGCCGCCGCGATCATTCTGCTCCTTATGCTGGTATTCGTGGCGCGCTGGGACCCGGAAAAGAATATAAAAGAATTGTTTGACAAATCGTGATTCAGCCCTTTCTGTAGTCCCATTATCCAATTTTTCGGGGTTTCCTGATGCCAAAGAAAAACAAGCCCAGCACTCTTGTGATCGTCGAGTCTCCGTCCAAGGCCAAGACCATCCACAAGTACCTCGGGGATGATTACGTCATCTCGTCGTCGGTTGGCCATATCATCGATCTGCCGAAATCACGCCTCGCGGTGGACGTCGAGAACGATTTCATTCCGGAATACATAACTATAAGGGGCAAGGCCAAGGTTCTGAACGACCTCAAGAAGAAGGCGGGCGACGTGGAGCGCGTGCTTCTCGCGACAGACCCCGACCGGGAGGGCGAGGCCATCTCGTGGCACCTCGAGCGGGTGCTTTCTCCGAAAAACCCGAACATCCGCAGGATCGAATTCAACGAGATCACCGAATCAGCGGTGAAAGATGCCATAACCAGGCCGCGGGACATCAACATGGACCTGGTGAACGCGCAGCAGGCCAGGCGCATACTCGACCGCATAGTGGGCTACTACATCAGCCCCATTCTCTGGAAGAAGGTGAAGAAGGGACTCTCGGCCGGAAGGGTGCAGTCGGTAACGCTCAAAGTTATATGCGATCGCGAGGAGGAAATCAACGGGTTCATTCCCGAGGAGTACTGGACCCTTGATGTGGACGCCGTGAAGGGATCGAAGAAATTCACCGCGACCCTGACGAGCTTCCAGGGAAACAAGATCAGGATCGGAAACAAGTCCGGGATGGACACGGTGCTCGAAGAGGTCAGCGGAAAGAAGCTCACGGTCGACGACGTCAGGAAGCAGGAGCGCAGGAGGAGGCCGCAGGCTCCGTACATCACCAGCAAGCTCCAGCAGGACGCGGCGAACCGCCTTGGATTCACCTCGCAGAAGACGATGATAATCGCGCAGCAGCTTTACGAGGGAATCGACCTCAAGGGCGAGGGGCCCGAGGGACTCATCACCTACATGAGGACCGACTCGACCAGGATATCGGCCGGCGCGCTGGCGTCGGCGAGGGAATATATCGCGTCCAATTTCGAGCCGGAGTACCTTCCCGGGACGCCGAATTTTTTCAGCAATAAAAAGAACGTACAGGACGCGCATGAGGCGATCAGGCCGACCGACATTCACCGCACGCCTGAATCGA